>NZ_JAUOEQ010000050.1:0-26778 GCF_031931965.1 Shewanella sp. SP2S2-6
GGTGTCTACATTGCCATTATCAGTGGCTTTACCTGTATTGCCAGCAGGATCTGTTACTGTTGCAACAGCGGTATAATCACCTTCAGCCAGAGGGGTTGTGGCGTCCACTGCGTAGGTGCCATCTTCATTAACCGTCGTTGTTAATGTCTGTTCTGCACCTGTGCTATCTGTGACAACAATCGTAATTGTGCTACCTGGCGTTGCATCTGACGAACCAGTAATAGTAGGGGTGGTATCTTGTGTATTATCCGGTGCATCTACAGTGATGTTAGGTGCTGTGATATCCACGTTACCGTCATCGGTGGCTGTGCCGGTATTACCTGCTGGATCTGTAACTGTCGCTGTTGCTGTGATAGGGCCTTCGGCGACAGGATTGGTAACATCCACAGTATAAGTACCGTCAGGGTTAACAGTGGTGGTTAGCGTCTGCTCAGTACCTGTGCTGTCGGTGACAACAATTGATATGGTGCTACCTGGAGGGGCATCTGTTGTGCCCGTGATTGTCGGGGTCGTGTCATTGGTTACATTGGGAACATCGACGGTAATATTTGGTGCTGTGTTATCAACATTGCCATTATCTGTGGCTTCACCTGTATTGCCTGCTGGATCTGTCACTGTTGCTACAGCGGTATAGCCGCCTTCAGCGAGTGGATTAGTGACATCTACGGAATAGGTGCCATCAGGGTTTACTGTGGTGGTGAGAGTTTGCTCTGCACCTGTGCTATCTGTCACTACAATCGTAATAGTGCTACCCGGTGGGGCATCAGTCGAACCTGTGATAGTCGGTGTCGTATCTTTGGTATCATCAGGCGCATCAACAGTAATTGTTGGTCCCGTTGTATCAAGTATTGCTGAATCACTGCCTTCTGGAGATACGTTACCTGCACTATCAGTAATAGTCGCGACAACTGTAATCGTTCCGCCTTCCCCAGGAGCTGGAAGATTGAGATTCACAAAGCCATTGTTGATATCTTCCTGAGTCAATGTGTAGTCAACACCATTAACAGTAAGTGTATCGCCTACATTTGCACCTGTGCCATCTAAGCCAATAGTGACATTGATTTCAGTATTGCCAGCTAGCTCTTCGTTACTAATAAAACCATCATTGTTTGTATCTGTATTGATAGTGACACTAGGCCCCCCATCGGCGACTGGTGTGACATTGATGGTTAATGTTGCTGAAGAGCCAGTGTTGGTGGTGTAAGTAATAACAGGTACTTGGCCATTCCAATTTTCATTGGGTGTAAAGGTATATGAACCATCGGCGTTCAAGACTAAAGTGCCGCCTTCGAGCGTGACTTCGGTACCTGCTGCGTAGGTGGTACCGCCGACTTCAAAACTCACAACACTCAAGCTTGAGTCTACATCGCTGTCATTATCGAGAACGTTGCCTGTGGCAGGTGTATCTTCATCTACTGTATTTGAATCGTTGACCAGAACAGATGCATCATCTACAGGCGATATATTGATGGTTAAGGTCGCGCTGGCACCTGTGTTGGTGGTGTAAGTAATAACAGGTACTTGGCCATTCCAATTTTCATTGGGTGTAAAGGTATATGAACCATCGGCGTTCAAGACTAAAGTGCCGCCTTCGAGTGTGACTTCGGTACCTGCTGCGTAAGTGGTACCGCCGACTTCGAAACTCACAACACTTAAGCTTGAGTCTACATCACTGTCATTATCGAGTACGTTACCTGTGGCAACGGAATCTTCATCGGTCGTATTGCTGTCATTGGCGAGTGCCGATGGGGAATCTGCAGCAATGGTCAGTTGTGGATCATTGGCCGTAGTGCCTGTTAGTGCTTGACCTGTAGTTGAATATCCTGATGTGGCTAAGACTTCGCTACCACTGCGAGCGAGAGTGACATAGCCAGAGTTACCGTCACGGCCTGGAGTGTTCCCTGCTGCGGTTTCTGGAAGATTCTGAGTTGGGTCTTCACCGGATGCAATAAGATCTTGTAATGCTTGGATTTCATCTAAGGCGGCCGCGTCAGTGGCGTTGGTGGCTACTGCGGGTTCGTTGGGGGCAACTTCGTTCGATAGCTTAGTGCCATCGTCGAAGGTGATCTCATAGGTCGCGTTTTCGTCAATATGGAGCACAGCACCTTTTGGGAGTTGTTCGCCATCCTTAGCGGGTTGATTTGAACCATCAACTTCGACATTGATTTGCCCTTTTACTAACTTAAGCAAACCTTTCTTTGATGTAATTACCGATCCCATAATTAGCTCCCAACAGCCAAAGTGTGTTAATTCCACAGACGCACAAATCCAACATATGTGCTGGATTGTGATACAAGTGGTCGAATTTTAGCTAACAAAGTAACTCAAGTCAATTTTTTGACACGTCTGTATTGCTTGCTCTGACTGGGGTTTGCGGTATGTTGGCAGTAAAAAAGACAGGATTCAGATTTGTAACTAGATGTAGTAGATATATTTAAAAAAAGGGCTGCATTTAGTATTTTGCAACTCTGTACTTAAGTATATTTATAACAAATTAATTGGGATTGGAAGGTTAATTTTTTATGAAAAGGATGCAATCTGAGCTTGCGAACCACATTTTTGAGCCAAAATCAGGCAAGAACTTTCTTGAATAACAACTGCCGCGATTTACATCACTGTGCAAATCACGGCGTTATCTTTATTGGTGTCGCTGAACTATAGGTTAACCGCCTGGCGATAGCTTTGATTGGCGTTACCTTGCTCGCCTAACTGTTCTTGAATCCTTGCAAGCGCCAACCAAGAGGCTTTTGTTGGTTCGAGTCGGCACACATTCTGCCAACAGCTTTTGGCTTCTTTCATATCCCGCGTTTGCTGATAAAGCTTAGCTAAGCACATCTGGTAGTCCGCATTATTCTCATGGGTGACTTCATGTTTGAGTAACTGTTTACGGATCTCTGTGTCTTGGGCTGTCGCGATTTCAGGAATTGCATGTAAAAGTGCTGACTCGGGAGCGGTTCGTAACTTTTTCGCAATTAGTTTCAGTGCTTGGTCTTTGTGATTAAAGCGGCATAAACCCATGGCATAAATCGCCAGAAACTCAGACTGATTGCGTTCACTGCGGGATAACCACTGCCAGCATTGCTCTAAGGCTTCTTCACCTTTGATGGCTGCGGCTTTGAGTAACGCGCAATTTGTTGCGATATTGAGCTCATTCAGCTGAGCATCATCGAGGATCTGACGCTTCTTCAAAATAGGTATTAATAGCTTGAGCGCATCCCAATCCTCTTGGGTTCGGTATAACTCAAGGGCGAGTTTGAGTACTGGCGCTTTACTCTTGCTCGTCGGTGCTAGTTTATCCAGCTCGGTGCGGGCTAGGGCTAATTCCCCTTGTTTTAAAAGGTATCGAGTGCGAGTGGTTGCGACGGCATTCGCGGCAAGAGGTTGCGCTGCAGCGCGATCAAGATATTGATCTCGCTCGGCTATTTTTTGTTGATACTGAGCGGCACGGGCCGCTGCAAGTAAATTAAGTGCTGGGAGCTCACCGTTGTCAGCACCTTTTATCATGGCGCGTTCCGCTGCTGGCCAATCTTCTTCAGCCAGAGCCAGTGCACCCATTAAGGTATGTTTTTTAGCCGAGCGGCGGCGCCAGTGATGGGGAATAAAACGACTGCGCAGCATCAGATTGATGGCGCTAATCACTAGCCATTCGAGTACTTGGAACACCGCATAAAATACAATTAAGGCGATGATCCCAAAGACTAAGCTGGTCTCAATCTGGTAGTCACCCGCAGCAATATAGACATAACCTGTATTGCCAACCAGCCAAGGGCTGATGCAGAGCCCTATTAGCACAATTCCTAAGTAAATTAATATCTTGATCATAGCGGCGCATCCTCTGATGAGGTCAGCTCGCCATAACTCGTCAGCTGTAATAACAGAGGTTTAGCTGCAAAGGATTTCAGGGTAATAGGATCAAGTTCTAAGGTTGCTAATTTATCGATTTCGGCGATGGCCTCAGCTGTCTTGTGATCTTGCGTATCAAAATAGGTTTGGATCCACTTGCGCGCCATCATCAATGATTGGTGATAAGCCGCTCTGTCATAGCGATATAACGCAAGTTGCGATTGCAGCAGTTTATGGCGAATGTTTTCCACCAGATACCATTGCTGTTCCGGTGCGAGTAAAGCGGGCGCATCGGCGGTTTTGTGGCGTATGGTAATAAAGTCTTGGGTTAACGCTTTCCACGTTTTACCCAGATTGCTCTGCCAATCATTCAAATCGCCAGTAATCGTTGTATCTTCTGGCGCATCGGTTTCTGCGTCGGTGCGATTCAGTGGCAGTTTATCGAGTTGTTCAATTAAGGCATCGAGCGCCAATACATTGCCATCAATATCTGTGGTTTTAATGCTGGCCGTGGCGGCGATGTCTTTTGCTAATGCCTTACGAATAGGCAGTAACGCCGGATTGTTCATGGCGGCGATGGTTTCATCCGCCGACTTTAATAGATCGGTGGCGGTGCGGGGATCTTTCTCTAACCAAAGTTTACGGCCTGCCATATTCACCAGATATTCGGCTTCAGAGGCCATCCAATGTGTTGGGCTGCGCTGGGCAAGTTTATTGACCCTGTCCTGCAGCTGATTTTGGTCTTCTGCTAATTTTGTTAATTCTTGGTAAGTCTTAGCATCATTCAGTTGCTGCTGTTCAAGCTGGCCAATACGTTGATTTGGCTGCAATAGTGCTTGCTGTAATTGGTCCTGCAGGGCGATATTTTTCGCATCCTGCGCCAGCAGTTGCTGTTGCATCTGTTGGTACAGCATAAAACCGCCACCAAGAGTGCAAGCGGTTAAACCTAGCGCTAATAACACTCCAAAGCGAATTGCCCACGAGCTTCTATTGGAGGCTGGCGTTTGGCTTGGTGCAGTTGAAGTTGTGGCTTTGGCTGTTTGGGATTCTGTGGATGACGCCGATGTTGCGGATATGTCATCGGTCGTTTCCGGTGACACAATAATAGCGGTAGCCTCTGATTCTGGGCTCTTTGCGTCGTGCTTGTTGTTATCCATTTAACAGTCCTTGAAAACATGCTACTGCCGAAATTCGAGTAAAATCGGGCTAAATAGCGCTTAGAGTTTAAGGGCGTTTAGCACGGCTTTGCTGTTGGCGGCATTGGCATTGGTGACTTGGGTTATACCAAAGGCGTGAGCTTGAGCTTCTACTCGGTTACTGGGGACTATGATATGACATGAGCGCAGCCATGCAAATAACTCTTTTGGCACTAAATTAATCAGGTTATCCAGTACTTCACCGCTGGTCACCACAATAGTGTCTATCCCAAAGGCTTGCCATTGTAGTGCTAACTGTCGTCCATCAAGTGGCGGGCAAGCTCGTTGATACACTTCCCAATAACGTACTGTTGCGCCGCGCTCAGTCAATTGTTCGGCTAAGGCTTCGCGACCACCGACGCCACGTATGATAGTAATCTGCTTATCTTTAATCTCTTGCAGCTGCGCGAGCGTGAGTAGCCCTTCGGTTTGCTGGCAATCATCTGGGGCTTCGAGTGCCGAAATACCGAGCAGATCTAATGCTTCCCAAGTCGCATGTCCTACGGCGAAGTATTGAGCTGGAGGCCAAGCTTTAGTGTGTGGATCCGCATTAGTTAAGGCGTTATCAGCAAAAGTCACAGCATTGGCGCTGATGCAGATAATCATATCGGCGTGTGCCAAGGGATGCGGGGTATTCATTGCGATTGGAGGCGTTGCTTCTACACACAGTAGAGGTGTGACCCAGTGGGCAATGCCTCGTTCATTCAAGGCATCGACCATGGACTGATTGCGCCCCTCGGGGCGCGTCAGTAAGACTTTCATTGACTTAGGCTTTAGCGTAAACGGCATCGAGAATGCTTTTGGCACCTTTGCTGAGTAACTCTTCAGCAAGGGCAACACCTAATTGTGTCGCTTCGGTTTTTGGACCTGTGATCACGCCTTCGATGATTTCACTGCCATCGGGATTACCGACTAGGCCGCGTAGGGTCATCTCGTCACCATCTATTTCAGCAAATGCACCAATCGGCACTTGGCATCCACCTTCAAGGCGCGTGTTCATCGCGCGCTCGGCCAGAACACGGTAGCGCGTTTCTAAATGTTCTAATGGTGCCAGTAGCGCTTTAACACGTTCGTCGTTGGTACGGCATTCGATACCCACGGCGCCTTGGCCATTGGCGGGTAAGGATTCTTCGGCCGAAATAAAGCTGGCAATACGCTCAGACAATTTCAGGCGAATTAAGCCGGCAGCGGCGAGAATAATGGCATCGTATTCACCGTTATCCAGCTTAGCTAAACGCGTACCCACGTTACCGCGTAAATCTTTGATGATGAGGTCGGGGCGTGATGCGCGCAGTTGACATTGACGGCGTAGGCTTGAGGTGCCCACAGTTGCGCCTAATGGTAATTCGCTGATCGATTTATATAAATTCGATACAAAGGCATCGCGGGGATCTTCGCGCTCGCAAATGACTTCAAGGCCCAAGCCTTCAGGGAAGTCGACGGGCACGTCTTTCATTGAGTGCACTGCGATATCGGCAAGATCGTCTAACATAGCGACTTCAAGCTCTTTGACGAACAAACCTTTACCGCCTACTTTGGCTAGCGGCGTGTCTAAGATAACGTCGCCTTTGGTACTCATTGGCAGCAATTCCACCACAATACCTGGGTGAATGCGTTCTAATTCGGCTTTAACAAATTCAGCTTGCCACATGGCCAGCGGACTCTTGCGGGTTGCGATACGTATGCGGTTCTCAGACATGCCTAGTTTCCATCAAAGATCTTAGTTGCGCCAATGCTAACATTGGCAAATCGTTTATGTAAGGAAGCCGTATCGATTCTTTGAAGTCGGCGATGTTCTCAATAGTATAAAAGTGTGACGCGCTTCACATATAGTTGCTCGTGTTTGCAAAAGTGTTAACATGAGCACACTTCTCATAAGTGCTTAAGTGTTGTGTTTTTGAATGGATCGGCAAATACAGTTTCCTGATATAGCTGAAAGACTTAACAAGGTCCGCATTGCGCGCGCCTTGGCTTTACTATCGCCGCTGCAAAAACACTTATTCCATTTGATCCCCTTTTTAATTCACCAGAACAGCGTTCAGTCTCCTGGCTATCATGCCGCCAATACACCTTGTGGGATTAACGAGTATCAACAAGGTGAGATAGAGTCCCAAGCCTGTGATGTGTTCTCGCTGCCTTTTATTATCCAAGAAGCGGACATCAATGCCTTTGATGGCGTATATGCCATGGGCAGTACAGGCAGTTTTGGCCAAAATACCAAGAGTGATGTCGATGTTTGGTTAGTGCATAGAGCCGATTTAAGCCCTGAAGAGTTAGCGCTGATCAGGATTAAAACCGATAGATTGACGGCTTGGTTTGCCGAGTTTCAGTTTGAGGTGAACTTTTACTTAGTTCATCCGCAACAGTTTTGTGGTGATCAAACGCAGCGTGGTTGCCAGTCAACCATGGCCCATGAGCACAGTGGTAGTACTCAGCACTGGTTATTACTGGAAGAATTTTATCGTAGTCAAATTCGTCTGGCGGGTAAAACGATTGCATGGTGGCCAGACGCTAAACTTAATCCCGCACTCTTGTTTTTAGGCGATGTACATGAATTACCTGCGAGTGAGTACTTTGGCGCTTCGCTATGGCAGCTCTATAAAGGCTTAGAAAAGCCCCATAAGGCGCTGATTAAAGTATTGCTGCTCGAGGCTTATGCCAGCGATTATCCACATTCAACTGTGCTTTGTGATCGCCTCTGGCAGAAAACCTTAGCTGGCGATTTTTCGACATCGAATGATGCCTATTACTCTATCTACGAGATTATCGAAACCTATTTGCTTAAGCAGAATGATACCCGTCGACTTGAGATTGCGCGGCGCTGCTTTTATCTAAAATGTGGCGTGCACTTGAGCCGCACGCAAGAGGGCAAAGATTGGCGTTATCCTAAGCTGCAAAAATTGGTGCAGGATTGGCAATGGCCCGACAGTTTGATCAGCACCTTAGACGATTGCGAACATTGGCACAGTGGTCAGCTCAATTGGTTTAACGAGCAGCTGAATGAACTCTTGTTGGCGAGCTACCAAACTTTACTGCGCTTTGCATCGACCCATGAGCTTAATGAAGGCTTGCGGATTGAAGAGCTGGGCATGCTGACTCGTAAATTACACACTTATTTTAGCCAAGATGAAGACCAAATCGCTAAGCTGAATTTACTGTGGAGTGTCTCGGTCGCCGAGTCCGAAGTGACTATGGTATCAAGCTCTCGCGAGCGGAAATATTATCTTTATCGCCAAGGGCCGCAGCCACTAAATCTGTTGGGTGAGTCGGCGATATGTAAGGGTAAAACGCCATCCGCCTTAATGATCTGGGCATGTCTAAACGGAATTTCGACGCCTGATACGCAATGGCATGAATATGGTCAGAGTAAGGCAAAGTCGAAACGGCTTACCGAAGCGTCTAAGCGGTTACTGAATTTTATCGACCACGATTGGCGGGTATCTAAACGTGACTTATGCCAGCCATGGCATTTTCGTAAGCTGATTTTTGTGCTTAATCTGGACTGCGATCCCACCATTGAATGGAGCGGACAGGAAGTGATGGTCGATGTGATGAATGCTAACGTGTTCTCACTTGGGCGTAAAAAAGCCAATATGCTTGGGGCGTTAGATGCCATTTGTTTGAATAGTTGGGGTGAGTGGCAGTGTCATCGTTTCGAAGGGGATACTGCGGTATTACAAGCATTAGCCTTTGTGACGCCAGGGCTCAGGCGGGCCAGCTTACCCGTGGACATGGATGTGATCAGCTGTTCACAGAAGTTACGCCCACAGCTTAAATTAGCAGTGAAAAATCTATTAAAACAAACCATGCGTTTGTGCCAAAAAGTGCAGCAATCCAGCACCTTAGTACAGCCGCTGCAGATAAGGCATACCCGCTATGGGATCTTTTTTAATCCTTTAGGCATGGCCTATCAGGATTTGAGTGATGCTAAGTCTTTTTATCAGCAGTTATCCCGCAGTCATCTTGTGTTGCTGCCAAGGCCTGAATTGGGTGACGATCCCTTTTCGAGTATGCCTAAAGTGGTGCAGAACTATGCGGCGAAAGGGGCGATTCAATATTTCCTACGTCAAAGGGTCGATAATTTGGATGTATTTATTCTCGATGAGGAAAATCAGCTAAGTCACTATGTGCAGGCGGGCTCAAACATGGTCGAATTAGTGAATAAAGTCAGTCATCACTATGTGTTCGATGAGCATTATGCTTCACGGGCGCGATTCAATATTCCGCAGTTTTTCCATCTAGTAAGAGTGGCGGGGGAGTTAACTGTGGCGCCGTTTGGCATCGATATGAGTGACCAAGACACTGAGTTTTAAGCTGGGTTTTGAACATAAATAATGGGAGCTAAGGCTCCCATTATTGTTTTGCACTATTATGGCTTGCACTACGACTGGCTTAGATTAAAAGCTAAGCTTAATTCCGCCTTGGCGCTCGATAGACTCTTGCACGAATGGCATAAACTCGCCGCCATTACGTCCGTCCATCCATTTACCTTCAACAAAACCAAAATGATATCCACCAAAACGTGTGGCTACCCAAATCTCATGCAAAGGTTCTTGCTTGTTGATCACTATCTTAGAGCCATCAACAAATTCTAATTGCAATACGTTGCCACTGGCATCGATATCAACATCGGCATCTTGCTCATCAATCGCAGTTTCAATCGCATTTTCTATGGCTTGGAACATGTCATCGGCGAGCTGGTGAAATTCTGTATCTGTCATGGCCATGCATTTCTGTCCTTTGCTTTCGTCAAGATGGGTGCGATTATAAGGCCATTAGTCACCAGATGCACAGATGTTGAGAAAAATGAGACTGTTTTTATTGTTATTGCTTGGTAGCCTATTCATTACGGCATGCGGCCAAAAAGGCCCCCTCTATCGTTCGCCCGCCACAGAGGTAAATCAACCTAAAAAGGTTGATGAAGCTAAAATTGTGCCTGAAGTGGAAGAGATTAAAACCGAGATTAGAGCCATCGAAGCACAAAAAACACAACAATAACAATCGCTATAGCTAAAACGACCATCACTATCGCAGCGATAAAGCGCAGTAAGGAATCAGACATTGGATCACTTTCTCTACCAACAAAATGCCCTGCATGCCGAAGGCTGCCAGGTTGCCGATTTAGCTCAAACCTATGGCACACCGCTGTATATCTATTCCCGCGCCACGCTAGAGCGCCATTGGCATGCCTTTAATAATGCCGTGGCAGATCATCCACATTTGATTTGTTACGCGGTTAAAGCCAATGCGAACTTGGCCGTACTGAATGTGCTTGCACGTTTAGGCAGTGGTTTTGATATTGTGTCGGGCGGTGAGTTAGCCAGAGTGATAGAAGCGGGCGGCGATCCCGCCAAAGTGGTGTTCTCTGGCGTGGGTAAAACAGCGGCTGAAATGGAACAGGCACTTAATCTGGGCATTTATTGCTTTAATGTCGAATCGAGTGCCGAGCTTGAGCAGTTAAATCTGGTCGCAGGGCGTTTAGGTAAAGTCGCGCCTGTGTCCCTGCGGATTAATCCCGATGTGGATGCGGGCACCCATCCCTATATTTCGACTGGCCTTAAAGAAAACAAATTCGGTATCGCTATGGATGAGGCTGAAATCGTTTTCGCCCGTGCCCATGCGTTGCCACATGTAAAAGTGAAAGGTGTCGATTGCCATATCGGCTCACAACTAACTGAAATCAAACCATTCCTCGATGCTATGGATCGTATGCTCGCCCTGATCGACCGTTTGGCCGAGCAGGGTATCGTTATTGAGCATTTCGATGTGGGTGGTGGTTTAGGGGTGACCTATGATGCCGAAATGCCGCCGCATCCTGATGTGTATGCCGCCGCCATATTGGCGCGTTTGGGCGACCGTCAACTGAAGCTGATCTTCGAGCCGGGCCGTGCGATTGCCGCCAATGCGGGGATTTTTGTTACTCAAGTGCTGTATCTTAAAGAAAACAGCGACAAACGTTTTGCGATTGTCGATGGCGCGATGAATGACTTGATTCGTCCCGCACTCTACAGCGCATGGCAAAATATTATCCCAGTCGTGCCAAGGGACTCAGAGGTCTATGAGTTTGATATTGTTGGCCCAGTGTGCGAAACCGGAGACTTTTTAGGTAAAAATCGCCAGCTCGCGTTAGCAGCGGGTGATTTACTGGCGGTGCGTTCGAGTGGTGCCTATGGTTTTGCTATGGCCTCTAACTACAACACTCGTCCTCGTGCGGCTGAAGTGATGGTCGATGGTGAGCAGGCTTTCTTAGTGCGTGAGCGAGAAAAATTGTCTCAGCTCTGGCAAGGTGAGCAACTCCTGCCGTAAACTAGAAAAATTATATTGATTCAGGCGCTTGGTTTCATACTTTATGAGCGGCGCCTCGGCTTAAAGGATAAGTATCTTGATCCAATTCACTAAGATGCACGGACTGGGCAACGATTTTATGGTGGTCGATGGGGTCACGCAGAACGTGTTCTTTTCGCCTGAGCAGATCCGCCGTTTAGCCGACCGTAACTTTGGCATAGGTTTCGACCAACTACTCTTAGTTGAGCCGCCCTATGATCCCGATTTAGATTTTCATTATCGCATCTTCAATGCCGATGGCACTGAAGTCGAACAATGCGGCAATGGCGCCCGCTGTTTCGCCCGTTTTGTGCGTAATAAAGGCCTGACTAACAAGAGCAAAATCCGTGTCAGTACTTCGTCTGGCAAGATGACTTTGCGCTTAGAGCGAGACGGTACTGTTACCGTGAATATGGGCGTGCCGATCCTCGAACCGAGCCAGATCCCCTTCAAAGCCAAGAAACCTGAAAAAACCTATCTACTGCAAACACCGATGCAAACCTTTTTATGTGGCGCGGCTTCTATGGGTAATCCCCATTGCGTGCTCGACGTTGAAGATGTGGCGAGCGCTTCTGTCGCTGAAATTGGTGCCATGCTCACTAAGCATGAGCGTTTTCCGCGCGGCGTGAATGTGGGGTTTATGCAGGTCGTGGACTCAGGTCACATTAAGCTACGGGTGTATGAGCGCGGCGCGGCCGAAACCTTGGCCTGTGGCACAGGCGCATGTGCAGCTGTAGTTGTAGGCCAAGTGCAAGGAAAGCTCGGCCAGCAAGTGCGGGTGGATTTACCCGGCGGCACCTTAACCATCAACTGGGAAGGCGAGGGTAAACCTTTGTGGATGACGGGCCCTGCGCAGCACGTTTACGATGGACAAATTCAGTTATGACAGAGCCCTTGATGCCGCAGACGGATGTGCCTTTCGATGAGTTGATTATTCGCGAATATCTGCTGGATAATCCTGACTTTTTTAATCGCTATCCCGAGCTGCTGCTGGCAATGCGCTTGCCTCACATGGAACGCGGCGCCATCTCTTTGGTAGAACGTCGCCAAGAAATGCTGCGCCAGCGAGTGAGCCAGTTGGAAGAAGAAATCACCAGTCTGTTAACCATGGCGGCGCGTAACGAGAAGATTTACCAATTCAATACCGAGTTATCCTTCCAGCTATTAAATTGTGCCGATCTAGTGTCACTTAAAGAAGTGTTGGCCGACAGTTTGAAATTACAGTTTAATTTCAGCCATGTGCGTTTGATCAGCGTGCTCGATACCGATATGAAGGCAATATGGGATCAAAGGCTGCATAAAGGTCACTATTTTGGCCGGCTCACGCAGCAAGAGGCTAAACGCCTATTTGGTAGCGAAGTGGGGTCAGTGGCACTGACGAAATTGTCGGAAGACAACCCAGTCATTTTTGCTATTGCCAGCCAAGATGCCACCCATTTTCATCCCGATATGGATAACATGCTGCTGGAACAACTGCGGCGTTTGCTGGCGCACATGCTCGCTAAGCTGTAACGGCCGTCGAGCGATTGTGCTCACCTAAGGCTTGGGGAAAACCCATGAGGAAACCGATATGAGTACGCAAACAGCCGAAGTGTCGGCGCTTAATACTCAATGGTTACAAACCTTTGAACGCTATCTGAGTACCGAGCGGCAGTTGTCGGCCCATACAGTACGTAATTACCTTTTTGAGCTTAATCGCGGAAGCGATCTCTTGCCTGAAGGCGTGCATTTACTCAATGTGAGCCGCGAGCATTGGCTGCAAGTATTGTCTAAATTGCACCGCAAAGGCTTAAGCCCGCGATCGCTTTCTCTGTGTTTATCTGCGGTAAAACAATGGGGTGAATTTTTGCTGCGCGAAGGCGTGATTGAGCTTAATCCCGCCAAAGGCTTAAATGCTCCCAAACAAGCCAAACCGCTGCCGAAGAATATCGATGTCGATGCCATCAGTCACTTGCTCGACATTGAAGGTACAGATCCCCTAAGCCTGCGGGATAAGGCCATGATGGAGTTGTTTTATTCCAGTGGCTTACGTTTAGCAGAACTCGCCGCGCTCAATTTATCCAGTGTGCAATACGATTTGAAAGAAGTGCGAGTCTTAGGTAAAGGCAATAAGGAACGTATCGTCCCTGTAGGTCGTTTGGCGATTGCTGCTTTGCTGAATTGGCTCAATTGCCGAAAGCAGATCCCCTGTGAAGATAACGCCTTATTTGTGACCGAAAAGGGCAAGCGACTCTCCCATCGTAGTATTCAGGCGCGGATGGCGAAATGGGGTCAAGAGCAGGCATTATCGGTGCGCGTGCATCCACATAAACTACGCCATTCCTTTGCTACTCACATGTTAGAAGCGAGCGCCGATCTACGGGCGGTACAAGAATTATTGGGCCATGCGAACCTAGCGACCACGCAAATTTATACCAGTTTGGATTTCCAACACTTAGCTAAGGTGTATGATAACGCCCATCCTAGAGCGAAAAAAACACAGGATAAATAATGCGTTGCTATCTTAGACCTCAAAATATTCAAGCGATCAGTTTCGATCTCGACGATACCCTGTACGACAATCTACCGCATATTTTAAATGCCGAAGCTAAGCTGGCGACGTTTCTGTTGCAGGCTTATCCATTGTCGCAGGCGTGGCAAACCCATGATTGGCGCAGGCTAAAGCTGCAACTGCTGCAGCAAAATCGCGAGCTTGCCCACGATACCAGCGCAGCCCGTTTGGCAACGATTCGCCAAGGGCTAATACAGCTAGGGTATTCGGCCGTTGAAGCCGAACGTGGCGCCGAGCAAGGATTGGCGTGTTTTTATTTTCATCGCAGTCATTTTCAAGTATCTGACGAAGTGCTCTTGTTACTCAAACGCCTATCGCAGCATTTTAGATTAATTGGCATCACCAATGGCAATGTGGATGCCGAGCGAATTGGTTTAGGCGATGCCTTCGAGTTTGTGTTGCATCCAGGCAATGGCGTGCATATGAAACCCGCTAAAGACATGTTTGAATTGGCCTGCTCGCGACTAAATATTGCACCGCAACATTTACTGCATGTTGGCGATAGTATGAATGCCGATGTGCGCGGGGCGCGGTTGGCAGGATGCCAGTCTGTGTGGTTGAATCCGAGTTTTGGCCGAGTCGATTCCTTACCTATTGCGGCCTTGTTACCCCATTTAGAAATTAATACTCTCGATGCGTTAATCAAAGTGCTGGCTATCGACGCAAACGAATCCCGCGAGCATTGTTGAATCTGCATCTTTGCTAATCTAAGGGTGATTGAGATCAAGGTTTGCCTCCTAAATTTGCACTAGAGTTAAGCCTAATATTACTGAAGTCACTGACTAAGGCTGTGTTATGGCGCGTATCGGGTTGTTATTACTGCTCACTTTATGTTGGACAGCGCCGGTATCGGCCCATGAGATCCATTCGGGTGGCGGTTTCATGTCGGGTTTTAATCATCCGGTATTGGGATTTGATCACTTGCTGGCTATGTTGAGCGTAGGCATGTTGAGCACCCAGCTCGG
Organism: Shewanella sp. SP2S2-6; assembly: GCF_031931965.1. Lineage (NCBI taxonomy): Bacteria > Pseudomonadati > Pseudomonadota > Gammaproteobacteria > Alteromonadales > Shewanellaceae > Shewanella > Shewanella sp. SP2S2-6. The sequence goes on from NZ_JAUOEQ010000050.1 coordinate 14,880, forward strand.
TGGCCGCGCAATTTGGACTGTCCCCTTAGCGTTTGTCACCTTTATGTTAGTGGGCGGGATTTTAGGCTTATACGCCATTGCCGTTCCCTTCGTTGAAATCGGCATTGCCCTCTCGGTATTGTTACTCGGTCTTGCCATCGCTTTTGATCGGCAAATCCCATTGTTATTTGCCATGGCCTTTGTGGGCGTATTTGCGATTTTCCACGGACATGCCCACGGCGCAGAAATGCCTGAATTGGCAAGCCCAGTCTTGTATGCCCTAGGTTTTTTATTTGGCACTGCAGTGATCCATTTAGGCGGCGTTATGATAGGCCTTGGAATGCAGCGGATGACTGGGCAACGCAACTTAATGCGTGTTACGGGCGCAGCAATTGCGGCTATGGGCGGTTATTTGTTAGCTGGATTTTGACGTAATAACATGTCGGATTAACGCGCCTTGAGTTGCTTCATGCAAAGATGGGCGCGGCGTAACAGTAGATTGACCTGCAGACGGCTTGCATGCATGTCGGCATCTCCCACCCTAAAATAACTCCCTGTGTAAGGATCGCCGCCGACATAGATAGGTTTGAGCTGCTCTGGTGCCAGTGGTACGCGGATACGAATCAGCATTTTATTCATAATTTCAATAATCTGCACATCTGATATCGCCAAAATATTATGGCTAGTGCGGCTAGGATTATCGAGGATTTCCCAAAACTCTTGTAAAACAGGAAGCGGATTGGGAATACCTTCAATGCTGAAATGGCCACGTTCTTCGCGTACGCCTAGGATGATCTCGCCACCCAAGGTGTTAGCAAAGGAGCTATAAGTCGCCCAAATATCTTCGGGTAATTGACCTAGGCCGTCGCGGCCACCGGCGAGTTTAAACTCTACTTGGGCCGATTCGTGCAAATTGGCAATATCATCGAGTGCAAATGATTGAAATGTCATGGCAGCTTATCCGTCAGCGACACATAACTTGTTGTAGCACGCCAACAATTGAAAGGCCAGACCTAGGTCCAGCCTCAAAATTCTGCGGATGATCCGAAATTTAAGGGACATCACAGCAGAAACAGCCAATCGATTATTGAGCGAGACCTAATGCCTTAGGAAATAGAATATTGTTTTCTAAGTGAATATGCTGATGTAAATCAGCCTCAAATTCCGCTAGCGTGGCATAACACACACGCCACGTAGTGCAAGCATGTTCCGGTGGCGTGAAGTCGTTCGTGAGCTCGTGTAATTTTTGCAAGATCAAACCGACTTCTTCATGTTCGTGCTGCATCGCATTGATGGGATTACCAATATGGCCAAAGCAAGTTTCAATGTGCTCTGCTTGACTCAAACCGCGTATCGCCGGAAACAGTATTTTCTCTTCTTTCATTAAATGCGGCATCAGGTCTTCTACTAAAGCACGTACCCAACCCGCAAAGGGAACTATTTCGGCATAGTGCTCACCGTGGGCGCGGACCATCTTCTCGGAGTATTCGACCAATAACGGTGCTTTTTCGCGCACGTATTGATGGTGCGTTGATTCTATATATTCAATAAGTAGATCTAAGGGTAATTGATTCAATTCATCTTCTTTGCTGCCAGTCAGTGTTACCGCATTCAGCGCAGCAACCACTTTTGCGGGATCTATTTCTGCACGCTCGCAGGCGATCGACAGCGGTTTACCGCCGCCACAACAGAAATCGATACCAAATTGGCTGAACACATGGGCGCGGCGAAAATCTTCGGCAACTAACTCACCGACTTTTCTTTCCAGCCAGTGGTTATCCTGAGCGCTCTCACTAAGCGGAAAACCTTGACCAAGTTGTGCATCATGGCGAGGTTGAGAATCCACTCTATGGCCAGTGGCTTGTGCATCTTTTGGGGTAGAAATAGCAGACATAAATAGCTCCAAAGCAGCAATAAATTTACATTCATATTATTTGCAGCTTTAATGCGTAGCAACTAAACCCGACTAAAATACTCAGGATTTGCTGATGATGTCACAGTTAATTGAATAAAATATCTCTTAAGGAGTAGGTGGCCGCCTTAGCTTGGAGTTGCAAATTGGCTCTCGTAACCTTGAAATACAGATTGACGAAAATGCCAAAGTGTTTCGCTTTTTATCACTTAATTTGGTAGCGATAACTTGGCCTTGTTTAGTGTATTCGTACAACTGGGTAGGTTTTGCCCGCGGTAATTGCGACAGGCCCAAAAGGGGCCGAATCGACCATCTTTTAACAGCATATCGCCACCGCAGAGGTTACAAAGTGGTGATATATGTCCACAAGCCTCATTTAGGCACACCTTAAAGCCTGCAAAACGGTTACGCGTCATTGGGCTAGCGCAAAGTTCACAGCCTTGCTCCTTGTGATCGCACAAGGGAAAATGTGAGCAAGAATAAAACGATTTAAAATTCCCTGTTCTAGGCTTAAGCGTTCCCGTGCTACAACGCACGCATTTTACTTCTTCAAATAACCTTTGTACTAAAGAGGTGTTGAACTCATCTTGTTCAATTGGGTAGTCTTTTGTAAGCAGTTCAGTGACGAAAGGGCTCACGTCTGTCATATCGGCAATCACATAGGCGCGGTGTTTTGCCCGCGTTAACGCGACATAAAACAGTCGACGTTCTTCTGCAAATTCAAACGCTTCCGTTTTTGGTAAAAATGCATCTAGTATCGGAGGAGTGATTTTCATTGAAGGGAAGCCATGCATTCCCGTTTTCATCCCCATGATCACCACATAATCGGCTTCTTTTCCTTTCGAAGCATGAAAAGATTGGCACTCAATTTTCAAGTTAGGGTACTTAGCTTCGAGTTGGTTTACTTGGGTTTTATCGGGTAGCTGAAACCAAAAACGTGCCAGTAAATAGACGCTTGCTACGCTGTTAAGTTTGTCACTTCCGGCGTTTATCCTTGCACTTATCGCCGTTAATGCTTGTTCCAATGCATTTGGGCTTGGCTCATCTTTACTGGGCGGTTCGTTTTCTCCGCGGCGTAATATTGAGACTGCAGGGTAGGCGACCTGCATGAGGGAGCGAATGTCCTTCCTCAATTGCGTGGGATTCTGGGTGACAAATTGAGTGGCAACTTGCCCAATACTACTGTTAAACCTAAAAGTCAGATCTAAGTCGCTTTGGGCTGTTGGGCCAAAATATTGGCTAAATTGCGTGGTTAAACTTACATCTGCACCGCTAAAACGATAAATTGCCTGCCAGTCATCCCCAACACAAAATAAAGACGCCAACGCTTTAGAATGGGGTGCACAGGAATCCCTCAAGGCGCGGACTAAGCGGGCACGTGGTTCTGAAATATCTTGGAACTCATCCACCATAATAAAACGCCACGGGCTAATGAATTGCCCGCGTTGTAGATACGTCAACGCTTTGCCAATCATGTCCTCAAAATCAATGTCGCCATTTATCGCTAAATGCTGCTCATAGCGCGTGATTATGGGCTCAAGCAGTTCGAATGCCTTGCGGGTCTGCTGAGCATCGGCGGCGCTAGCAAATACCCCCTCAAGTCCATGTTCATCAAGGCAAGCCGCTTTATACAGCCCTATCAGCTGACTAAACATTTTTGCCAATTCGGTCACGCGGCCAAGTTCATGTAGGGTTGCTAGTATGGCTTCATCGGGTAAGGGCGCATATTGTACTTTAAAGACCTGTAAAGCTTGCTCAAGCTTACTGATTAACAACCCTTTTTTATGTTGGTAATAAAATAGCTCAACACACTTAGTGCCATGCTGTTGATGTAGCTGGCGTTTCCATACCATCGATTCCAAGTATTTCTGGTTATCGATATAAGGAGCGGTATGCTGGTGTTCATCAATACCATAGTATTCAAGATAAATTTGGTATTCAGGCAGATAGAAATCGGGTTGATACTGACGAAAATCAATACTGCGCACATCATGCTCATACTTAGCTTCATAGACATATTCGATGCCATTACTAAATAGCCAGTTGGCAATGTAGAGCTCACCAAAGCTTTTGACTCGCTCACCTTTAAGACTGCGAATATCGTTATCATTCAAGTATTGAAAATACTCGCCTTCCATATCGAACTCGAATGGGCTTTTTTCAACATAATAGAAACGACTGAAGTACTCGAAAAGCTGTTTACGGTAAGCCTCATTTTCAATCAAAGTCTCAAGGGTATTGTGCACCCACAGCTCTTTGGCTTTGTCATCCTCCGCTAAAGGGGACAAACTCGGTTTCGCTCGCTCAACGTCGGCGATAATTTTTGAGCCTAAACTGTGGAAGGTGCTCGCCTTGATATCATCCGTACCGAGCCTGTTTTTAATCCGCTCATCCATCTCGTCAGCCGCTTTACGGCCATAGGCTAATAGCAATATTTCATCGGCTTTTGCTTGACCACTCTTAAGCAAATATCCTGCTCGACCAACCATCACACTGGTTTTGCCCGTGCCAGCACCTGCCAATAACAAGTTATTGTTATCATCGATAATACAAGCTCGGCGCTGTTTTTCGGTTAATGGGTTAGATTCTACACGCTCAAAATAGTCGGCAAATTTAACGAGCTGAGACTGAACGTAATCTTCGCGCAGCTGCTTTACATCGGCGCGAGTCCAGTGGTGGATTTGCTTAAGCCTCGCTAACACAGAGCGTAAATGTGTCGCTAATGGCAGGTTTTCACACCAAGGGAACCAACGCTGATATTCGCGCGCGACTCTGGCTTGTATCATTGCTAAACGTGATTCACGTAAATAAGTGTGTGCCAGTATTTTATCGACTTTCGCCACTAACTCAGCAATGCGCGCCCCGTTGGCATTCGCCCAAAGCAGTGCGATTTCGTTGCCAAATTGATGCTGTGCAAAATAGCTTAGAAACGGCAGTTGATAGGCTTTGCCAGATACTGTGAAACTGAGTAAATATCCAAGCGGACTTAAGGTAAAAACTGGCGGAGAGTCCAGTTGCTGCCAGGTAAAGCATTCGTCAGCGGCTACTTTGTTAGCGCGGCGAGAGTGAGCAAAAAAGCCGCCTTTAGTGCGATTAATGCTAATACCACTCGTGGTGAGTTTTACCGCATCAGCTTTGCCAATAAAGAAACGGCCAAACCAACTGTGCTTGATATCTTGTTCAGAGTGAGTCAATGACAATGTAAAACCTACGGCTAAAAAGTTTTAGAATTAACAGGCTGATTTTTAAATGCATTATAACTTAAAACCCGATAGCTCGTGTCAAGGTTATGCTATAGCTCTGTATGGATTGTCTATTGGTTTTGGTCATCAAACGCAGCCCAGCTCATAGTGTGGTGAATCATGTCTTAGTTGGCGTGAACCAAGCATGATGGTGACTGTGTAACTATGTGCATAAGAAGGGCGCGCATTAGAAAGGCGTACATTAGAAAATTGTGTATCAGAAAGCAAAAAAGCCTGAATCTCTTCAGGCCTTTTCTTTTTTCAATACAACAGCTTAATCCTTGCGGATTAGTTCATGCCGTACAATCGAAAGCGGTGTTTTTGGTTGTTTTTATACTTATTGGTTTGTCGATTTATTCCTTTGTTTATCAATGGTTAGTGAGTTTTCTTGTTCTTGTAGGTATTGGCTTGTTTTGGTTGCTATGGTTAAATGGGGGTACATATGGGGGTCATGGAATAGAGCCCAAATCTCACCATAAAAGAGCTCAAAACTTATGATTTATGAGACCACTTTACGTTCATATAACGGGAAGCCACAGACTGAAGCTTTTACCCTAACAGACGGTAAAGGATTGGGAGTTCGTGTTTCAGTACTTGGTAAATTAAGATTTCAGTTTCGCTATAAGATCAATGGACAAAATAAACGAATAGATTTAGGCGACTATCCAGACTTATCTCTCAGGCAAGCCAGAGATGCAATGGAAGAGTGTCGTACATGGTTAGCCCAAGGGCATGATCCAAAGCTAAAGCGAAGTATGACAAGGCAAGAGTCGTTACTACCCGTCACTGTTGAGCAAGCCCTAGAGTATTGGCTTAAAGAATATGCTGAAGAAAATAGAGTCAATGTTGATAAGAATAGAGCGCAGTTTGCAAAACATATTTATCCCTATATAGGGAATTATTCGCTTGTGGACACTGAAACTCGTCATTGGATAGAGTGCTTTGACCGTATAAGACGAGGCGTACCTAGTCTCAAACAAAGACCTGCACCTGTTGCTGCGGGTTACGTATTACAAAGTGCTAAGCAGGCTCTGAGGTTTTGTCGTGTGCGGCGTTATGCAATCACTCATGCACTTGACGACCTTATCGGTACGGACGTAGGCAAAAAGCAAAATAAAAAGGATAGAGTGCTGTCAGATATTGAGTTGACTGATCTGCTTACTTTGCTTGAGGGGCGTAAGGTTTCTTTCTACATGCGTCAATTATGTAAATTATTGATAGTTTTCGGTGCGCGTACTCAAGAGTTACGATTATCTCAGTTTGACGAGTGGGATTTAGATCGAGGAATTTGGACTGTGCCTAAAAGCCACAGTAAGACTAATACTCTCATTACTCGCCCAATACCTGAGCGAATTAAGCCCTTGATCGAGTTTTTATATAGGCGTCATGGTCAAACTGGCTATCTTTTAGGTGAGCTAAAAAGTGCTGAAACCGTAAGTGGTTCCGGTCGGAAAATATGTAGTTGGTTAAAGCATCAAGAATCTTGGACATTGCATGATTTACGTCGAAGCTTTGCGACTAAACTGAATGATTTGGGTGTTGCGCCATATGTGGTTGAACAGCTTCTTGGTCACGCTCTTGGTGGAGTTATGGCAATTTACAACCGCAGCCAATACCTTCCTGAAAAGAAAGCGGCATTAGATATGTGGGTAGAGCGTTTAGATCTTCTGACGGATAAGCCGGATAACGTTTCTATATTGAAGCGAATAGCATAAAATTTGAACACATTTTGTTCGGGCAGTGGATGTAACCTATGCAAGTCAGCATTAATAAGGCAAAAGCAAGCTTATCTAAGCTGGTGGGTCTTGCTGCTAACGGTGAAGAAGTCATTATCACTCAGGCTGGTGAGCCAGTTGCTAAATTGGTTCAATATGAGAAAACGATGCAACCACGGCCGCTAGGATTGCTAAAGGGACAGATAGTTATAAGCGATAGTTTTTATAATAATAGTGAAATTTATAAACTGTTTTATGAGTGAAATAATTAAAGCCTTTGTTTTTAGCACCTGTTATTTTGAGTGGTCAATCATATTTGGAGTTTGGTTGTGAATAGAACACTATTGAAAGGAAGCGACGATCCTTTGAAAGGTTTTGCCGAGCATACAGAACATGCATATGAGCTTGCACAGGCGACTAGTAAAGATTGGACATCTTTTTTCGTAAATACGGAATCAGTGGGCGATGATTTTATATTGAAACGAGGTGTTGATTATGAAGATGCTAATTCAGAGACAAGTTTTTTTGATGATGACGATGTAGAAGACCCTCTTCTCGTTATAATTCCAGAAAAGTACAAGTGATGTGTGCTGTGGTTGCGGGAATTGCTATATCTATATAAATAACAAGATGTTGTAGCAGATTGATACGCAGGAAGCCCTCTTACATAAAATTATATTTACGGACGTAAAGTATGGCATTTTCAGATAAATCTCGGCTCAGGCTGTGGTGGTCATTCGAAGGAGTGGCCACCCGAATAGTAAGTCCTGTTCGGGAGTATAAAAGTGAAAATTTCAAAACGTGCAATTCGTCGCCATCACAAAGCGCGACTCAAAAAATCTCGGGTTACCTATTGGGGTGGTAGCCCTAAAGGCTCTGCACAGTTTTTAGGTATATGTTTAAAAACGCCATGTACTTGTTCTTGTCCTATGTGTGGTAATCAACGTTATTACTGGGGGGCTAGTTTTCAGGAACTTCGGCAAAAATTGAAATCTATGTAAACGTTTAAAATAACAGAACGAAAGCGGCTCAAATGAGTGTTGGGTCGCTTTACTTGTTCTGGCAAATATTTCTTGAATGATTCAGTTTTAATACATCGTAATGTCAAGTGGGTGTCGACCATCTTCAACGCCTTCAGGCTCATCATCAATAATGTCCATTGATTCGTTATGAACTTGCAGTTGCTCCAGAAACTCATCATCAAACGTAACAACTTCGTAGCCACTAGCTATAAGCGCTTGATATATAGCAAATGGAGAGCCGCTGTCATCCATTATTGCGCCACCAAGGCCGTCATGTTTACCGACCAGAAGTGATTTTACTGCCGCCTTCATGCTTACTGGGGAAATCTCATAAGTAACAGCTTCATATATTGATTCAAAATCGGTGGTTCTTATATCAAAGAAATCCACCATACCATTTACGATAAATAGCATTTTCAGATCCTTAAGTTAGTTGTATGCTTTTGTCCGGCATTGATATGTTGTTTATTGTCTGGTGGCGCTGCCACTGATTGTGGATCGATAGGATCGACAATAGATTATTCTGGTGCAGACTTTCGGCTATCTAGCTCCTTGTTTTTATAGTGTAGGTATCAGCTGAGGTTTGAATTAACGGTTTTATTCAAACTTCTTTTTCCTATCATGGCGGTAATTTTTAGTTGAGTAAGTTGGTGTGAGAACACTCGATACTGAGCGTTCAATTGACTCACGTAATCCTCCAAAGAGCTGAACTTCATTAGAGTATTTTAGGTAGTCCATAATGCCATCGCAGATGGACTCAATAATTTCTTTTGCCTTTCTGATCCTAAACCGTTCACCTTCAGCCAATTTCAGCAAATGTGACTCATCAGGAAAAGCCTTACTATTCGACAGTTTGAGCGCCATTTTGTTATCGATAGCGTCATAAATAAGAGTGTGGGTGACATCAAACGGTGGCGATACAAAAATATGGGACATGTCAGAGGTGTATTGCAGCGCAAAGTTCTTCAAATGCGCATCACCATTACCAATTAAGCAGTTAAATACAATGTACTGATATATTTTCTCAACTTCCGCTTGGCTGTTGGTATACAAGTGTGTCGCCTTAAGCAGAGTTTCATAGCTACTACTGTATTTAGCGTCTGGGTCATTGGACTTCTTCAGTAAGGTGGTGAAATCCTCATAACCTAGCTTTGTGCCATCATCAGCCCTATCAAAGCGCTCTATCACAAATGTCTCTAAACTTTCTGATAGGTAGGTTCTAGGTGGCTCAAGTCCGCAATGGCGCGCAGCTTCCATACAAACAAATTCATTAACAGTCAGCAGCGGAAACTCGGCGTCGAATGATTTAACAATTAAATCTTTTTGCTCAATGGTTCGACTGGTTTTAATCGTGCCAGCACTCGGGATGCTAACCTTCGGCTGTACACCTGCGAGTGAGTTTCTGAGGTAATACTTTTCTAATAATTGAGGAAACAGTGGTTCTGCGCTGTTGTATGACAAGATATCACTAAGCGAAACGGACTCAGTCTCAGGCAAGGCTAGCTCACTTTGATAAGAAAGCATGCCAACGCTATGTTCGCCTTGCAGTGCAAGTAAATACATGTCGTTTACTTTTGCATATCGCGCTAGTTTCTCTGCGATGAAACGGCGGTTAAAGCCTTCAGGTAGGTTTTGCGCAAATATTGGATGCAATGCGCCAGAAGCATAACCATCCATACCTTTTTGGGTCATGGTAAGTGATACGTAACGCTTATCTTGCGTAGGCTGATAATGATGCACTGAGCCATGGGTTAAAACACCTAGCTCTGTATTGTCGGAACAAACCGTGATGTTGGTGATTTTAGTGGGTAAGCTCGATTCAGAGGTCATTATTTATCCTCCGAAAACAAACTATCAATTTCATCCCAATCTGGCAGTTTGTGTTGCTTTGGTATCACGTCAAACTGCAAACCAACGGCATCAAGCAAGCGTTCAAAGATATCGAACGAGCCAGTGAAGTGGCCATTTTCAATCTCAGAAATAGTCGTTTTATTGATACCAGTGAGTTCAGCTAAACGCTGCTGTGTATAACCTAGCGACTTTCTACTCTCACTTACTGCGTCACCAATCTCTTGTCTATCTGACATATATCCACCAGCAAAAGTTAGCTATATGGCTAACATCATAGTGTAAAAAGCAAAGGTTAGCTATATGGCTAACATTGGTCGTATAGAATAAGGTGATGAACCCAGAAGAATAACTGTGTTAGGTATTCCGCTCATACAACCAACAACTGGGAGTTCTCCCTCAGCCACTCTTTGCATTCTACGTAATCAGGCATTATCCGCTCTACTTCTTTCCAAAATAGTGGGGAGTGGTCTAGTTGCTTTAGATGGCACAATTCATGGACAACCACATAGTCGACGATGCGGTTAGGAGCCATAACAATAATCCAGTTAAAATCTAAATCACCTTTAGGATTGCAGCTACCCCAACGGCTTTTAAAGGTTTTGATATTGACTGATTTAGGCGCGACTCCCATTACTTTTGCATAACGGCGCACCTTTTCCTTAAGCTTGAGCAATGCACTGCGTTTATACCAGCCTATGAGTGCTTCTCTCACTAAGTTTGAACGGGCGGAACCTTCGGGCACAGTAACGACTAATCGTCCTTGCACCAGCTTTACTGGCTCAAAACTGCCTGCATGTACTTTTAAACGATAATTTCGGCCAAGGTATGACATTGCCTCACCAGAGACAAACTGCTTTTCTGATGAGGTAGTTAGTACCTTGTGCAGAGCAACCTTATCGATAATCCATTGGTGTTTTTCTTGTAATATTCGCTCGATTCGTTCTATCGGTAATGCCTTGGGCACGACCACGCTAACCATGCCTTCTTCAACTTTAATGGAGGCAGTTTTGGCTCTCGTGGTTCGGGTAATGCGTGCTTGATACCCTTTAGCTTGAATGAATTCGGCTTGTTTCATGCTGGTGGTCATTGCTTATTAAACTTGTGTTTTGCCAATTCCATAAATCTATCTTGCAGGTTGGAGATCAATTCTACGTTGCTAAATGATGCATCAATAACGGCGCGTTTGATCTCTTTTTTCAACCGTTTTATCTCATCTCCCTTATTGAAAAAGTCGACTATTTGAGTCGCTTCATCAAACATGGCTACAAGGTTTTGAGTGATCGTCTTTATCTCAATTAACTGGTGCTCGTCTATGACTTCAATGTCGCTTGTTTTGGTCACTTCAGCGGTAAGTATGTTGTAGAAGGCATACTCAGTTTCGGAAAGCCCTGCATCTTTTGCGGCTCTACGACGGTCAATCTCAATCGTGTCGACCATAGACAATAACAGTTCTAATTGCTGTTCCCATTGCCCTGCGGTCTTCTCGATAATGTCTCTGAGTCTTAGGCTGAGGGATTTGTAATACTCTGGGTCTTCCTCAAGCTTGACGGTAATATGGTGCTTAATCGCGCTTTCAATTTCTGAGGCTTTAGATTCAGTCGATTTTTCTGGTCGAATACTTTCTTTAAAATTTGCTGCCAGTAGGTCAATAGGCGGTATTTTGGGATCAACGCCTGTACTTAAAATATGCTCGTCCACCAGCTTACGCACTTTAGCGCCAATGTCCTTCATATCCAAACCTGCATCTCGGTACTGGTTTCGTGCAGCATTATGGACTTTACCTAGCAGTTTCATATCCGCTAAAAATGGCGCTGCGGCTACATCGGGCAGAATGATGTTCATTTGCTTTGCAAATCGCTTAAATGCCATATCAAACTGTGCTCGAATGGCTTCATCTTTTAGTGCAAGCACATAGCTATCAACGTCTTTATTCTTGATATGTCTAAAAAATGAAATGGCGAGGGTATGTGTTGCTTTTAGCTTGGGAATTTCATCTTTGAGGCTTTGATAAGTGCCGTCGACATCATCACTGCTGAACATTTCCATGGCTTCGATAAGATAGTTCGATAGACCAAAGTAGTCGACTACAAAGCCGCATTCTTTTTTTGCATAGGTGCGGTTTACTCGAGCGATAGCCTGCATCAGCGTATGGTCTTGCAGCTTACGATCGATATACAT
>NZ_JAUOEQ010000051.1:0-26631 GCF_031931965.1 Shewanella sp. SP2S2-6
CGACTCGATAATTGTCTGACTTCATCGGCCACCACGGCAAAACCGCGGCCACAGTCCCCTGCCCGCGCCGCTTCAATTGCCGCATTTAAAGCTAACAGATTAGTTTGATCGGCAATGGCACGTATCACCTCAAGCACTTGGTGAATTGCACGGCTATCTTCTTCAATCGTTTGAACCACATCGGAAAAGTGACTCACTTGCACACTCAACTCATGAATCGCCTCTATGACTGTTTCTAAACGTGAATGACCGCGTTGAGCCGCCTCGTGGCTCGACACCATTTCAGAGGCGGTGCGGTGAATATTGCCCGTCACTTCGGCAAAACTGGCGCTCATCTGCTCCATCGCTGTTGCAGCCTGCGTCGTTTGCTCACTCTGGCTATCGGCGTGCTCCCAAGTGTTGGTAATGGTTTGTTTAAGATTGACACTTTGAGATTGGATTTCACTGGCAGAATCCGCCATGCGCCCGACAACGCCACCAATTTCGGTGATCAAAAAGCGCAGAGCAAGATCCAATTTTCCAATCTCATCTTGGCGGCCGGTATACACGCCCGTCGCCACAGGATCGTCAATAATATTAGTCGCCATCGACACGAGTTTTTGCAGCGGCTGCATCAGGAAATACCATGCTAGGCACGCTATCGTCATCCCCGCAATTGCAGCACCAATGGGAGAATAACTGGCAATCATTGTCGTAGTCATAATCGAAATCAGCATGGCCAGCAGTATCTTACCACTGAAACCTAGCCTATCTTTGCGCAATGCTTTAGGTTGCTTGCCCTGATTTATATCGCTGTAAATACGCTCGGCAGCTTTAATCTGCTCAGGGGTCGCTTGACGGCGAACAGATTGATATTCGTGAATTTTACCGTCTTCATACACAGGTGCGACATAGGCATTTACCCAGTAATAACCGCCATTTTTAGTGCGATTTTTAACGATACCCATCCAAGGTTTACCCTGCTTAATTCGCTCCCAAAGGATCTTAAACGCAGCCGCTGGCATATCTTGATGACGCACTATGTTATGGGGATTCCCTTGCAACTCAGCAGCACTAAACTCGCTAATCTGCGAAAAAGTCTGATTCACATATTTGATGTTTCCCTTCAAATCCGTCGTGGAGAGTAAAATCGCATTATCTGACAGGTGTGTTTCACCATTCTTAGAGTTTTTATGCATAGGGATATCAGGCTAGGTCTCGGTAAAAAAGATAACGAGCATTCTGCCAAAACCTCAGTACATCAAAATTGATAAAGCTCACATTGGCAGCACAAAAATTAACCTAATGCTAAACAAGCAGTAACCACTAGACACACAATAATAAATTAAAACAAACAACTGTGACGAAGCCAGCAAGTCAGAAAATCCATATCTTGTTTCGCTCACAGTTTTAAGCCTTGCCTCTGTATCGGTTAAATATTTGTAACCCTCCAGTTCAGGGGAATAAAAAAACCACCTTAAGTTCGCACTTAAGGTGGTTTTAAATTCACAGCGAATCCATGGTGAGTTAACCGCGGCTCGCTGCGTAAGCCTAATTAACTTGAGTCACAGTTAAGGTTGGCGATTTAGGATCGGGACCTGTCACAGTAAAGCGATAAGTTGCATCCACTGGCGCATTAAAATGCATATTTGCCCCCTTTGAAGCCAAGACTTTTAACCCATCAAGCGTCACAGCCTCATCCCCCACCACAGCACCAAAATCGACACTAGACCAATCTGATGAAGCAATTTTGAACTCGTTATCACCTGCGATTAACGCGATATCGACACTGTAAACCGAAGCGCCTTGATAGGCTAGCGTGTCCACTGTGCCCCAACCATTCATGCCGCCACGAATGTAAACCGTGTTCGCACCAAACATCGCCGTTTTATACACGCTGAGTTTAGGTTCATTACGATTTGACGCATCAAACACAAAGCTGTAGGTATCATCGCTGTCGAAGGTGATGCTCATATTGCCGCCTTTGACCGCCAGCAATTTCTCTTGATTGAGCACGACGACACCATCGGCCTCACCGGTACCATAATCTACGGTAGACCAGTCACTGGACGCGAGTTTAAAGCCTTTAGTACCTGCCGTGATGGCGAGATCAACGCGATATATCCCACCGCCCATATACTTGACTTCGTTATCAGTCCCCCAACCATTCATATCACCACGCAGATACACTGGCGTTCCTACAAATGGCTCTTCGTTATAAACGCTTAATACGGGATGGTCCTTATCCGATGCATCAAGGGAGAACACATAGGTTGCCGTTATCCCCGCGGAAAAATGCAGATTCCCGCCCTTCGCTGCTAGCGCTTCGGCCACGCCTTCATCAACTTGCGCGACATCAGCACTTATGGCACCAAAATCAACGGTATTCCAGTCTGCCGAGGCAATTTTGAAATCATAGTCACCGGCATTCAGTTTGATGGCAATACGGTATTCGCCAGCGCCGACGTAGGCGAATTTATCGACTTCACCCCAGCCATTCATGCCGCCACGGACAAATACATCGGTACTGCCATAGGGCACAACATCGGGCGCACCAACTGTAGCGTTTGCCGAGAGACCCACGCCCTGCGCACCGCTTTGTTTTTTCACAAATACAGCCGTGCTGTAGGCAGGAACCGTAAATGTGCCTTCATTCGCACCCTCACTAAAACTTGCGCCGCGGATTTTGGCATCAACAGAGTTTGCTTGTACTTCGTGTAAGCTAAAGCCTGCTGCAGTTGGCACTGTGTGAGACTGCTCCGTTGCGCTGCCGTTGATCATCACAACGATGGCATCGACTGTCGGGTCGAGATCGCTAAGACCAACGCCGTCGTCCAGACTCATGACGATGACACCCTGTTGCTGACGCTTACCGACGTTATGGAATCCCACACGCTCAATAATGGTCTGTTCATCGGTCAAGCGGAATAATGGACTCTGATGGCGTATACGTAAAAACTCGTTAAATACCCCCGAAGCCAATTCGATATCCGACATGGAAGCCGCCGCATTTGGGTTAGCAGAAATACCCGAAATCTGCGTCCATTTGCTGCTGTTATCCTGCGCGAGTGGTAAACCTACATTCCAGTTATTGGTGTTATAGGTAAAGTCGACATAGTTAAACCAGTCCCCCGAGTCATAGCTGTTTCTGTCCATCGATTTTGAGCGCAGTAAATCACCGCCCATTTGCAGGAACGGCACCCCTTGGCTCAAGAGTGGAATACTGGCGGCCATGTTTTGGACTCGCACACGATTTTCAATACTCAAACCAATGGCATGTTGATATTGCAGGATATCCCACAGGGTTTCGTTATCGTGCTTAGAAACATAGTTAATACTGTCGGCAGGATCGAGAGCGTAAGCACTCGGTTGTGAGTTCCAGCTAAAGCTACTGCCCTTAGCCGAATTGCCATTAAAGTCTTTGAGTACATAGTTTTGTAAGTTACCCGCCAATGATAAGCGTAGGGTATCTTGATCCCGCAGGTAGTCATCCTTTGCTTCAGTCGCAAACAATGCGCCACCACGCACCGCCTCGCGTATTCTGTCATTAAAGGTGCCCACTTCGGAGCCTGCCATATTGGCTTGTGTTGCCTGTTCGAATAAACGATTATCGGCAACTTCACCAAAGTTCCATCCTTCACCGTAGAAGTAAGTGTCTGGATCGACGGCCTGAACAGCGGTTCTCGCATCGAGAATACCTTGCTTAGGCATGTGCCCCATCACATCAAAACGGAAGCCGTCATAGCCATATTCTTTGGCAAGCAAAACTAAAGAATCCGTGACGAGTTTACCCATCATTCGATGTTCAGTGGCGGTATTTTCACAACAGGTTGACTGTTCCATCGCGCCAGATACAGGGTCGTATCTGTGGTAATAACCAGGAACGACCTTATCAAGCACAGCGTTAGCATTCACGCCAGAAGCGCTCGTGTGGTTATACACAACATCCAATACGACTCTGAGGCCAATATTATGCAAGGCTTGGTTCATTTCGCGCAGTTCAAGCACTCGCGCCGTACCCTCAGCCACTGTGGCATAACTGCCTTCAGGTGCAAAAAAATGCTGCGGATCGTAACCCCAGTTAAAGCCATCTAAACCACGCATAGCATCCACTAATGCCTGCGCATCACTTGAGCCTGGTAAGCTATTCGCCAGAATACTCTCTATAGTTGCTGACTTGTTTTGGGTTTTACAAGCATCGGCCGTATCATTGATTTTGCTGCATAACTTGGCCAAAGTGTCGGTCATTTCGATGCGTTCACTGGCATTTTCATTGACTGTTGCCATATCGGTGGCGGGCAACACATGGAAGTGAGTTAAGCCATTATCAACCAGCTTTTTAAGATGTTCGACTGGCGCAGAGCCTTGCTCGGTAAAGGCCAAATATTTACCACGGTGGGCGGCACTGGTACTCTGATCTCGAATACTAAAGTCTCGAATATGCCCCTCGTAGATCACCGCATCTTCTGGGTGAGCAATCGCAGCAACGGTTTGGTTATCCCAGCCGTCAGGTTTAAGGTCTGCATCATCCAAATTAATAAACTGACTGAAACGACCGTTACTCGACACATTCAAAGAATAAGGGTCAGTGCTTTCTAACGACTCCAGTTTTTTAGTCGTTGGATGGTACACACTGAGCGCATAACGATAATAGAGGCGATTAAGGCTAGCATCACCGCGATAGGACCAGATACCAGTGAGGCTATCTAAGGTCATATTCTCAGTGCTTTTAAGTGTTTTATTGGCATCATAGACTTTCAGTTTTACGTCTTGGGCAGTCGGTGCCCACACAGAAGCAATAATGTTCGCCCCATCGTAAACCACACCGAGCGTAGCCTCATCAGCATCTTGGTCGCCCTGTGTGTAAAGATCATCAAGCACCTTGGCCGCTTGCACATAAGTTGCGCCAACAGGTTTGTCATCGGCATCGTAAGCGACTAATACTAATTGATCTTTTGCAATGGCTTTGGCTTCATCCGCAGTAAAATTAGCAGTATAAGCAGGCCAATCTGCCAGCACTGGCGATAACGCTTTTTGTGCATCGTTTAAGGTCGCTGGCGTTAAGGTCACTTGAGTGCCACTGATCACATTATTATCATCGGCGGCGATATCAGCCTTAGCTGAATAATGCAATTTCACGCTTGTCACCCCCTGTGGATCTTGATTCCACACAAAGGTATTGCGATCTAACCAGTGGGCACTCATACCTGAAATAGAGAAACCTGTCTCTAGAATCGGATACTCATACACATCCGACTCACCGTGAATGGTGAAATTCACGCGAACATAGGTCGCATCGTCCTGTACCAGGGACATGGTTAAGTTGTTCTTACCTAAGGCTTTACCTGCATCATCCGTACCGGCATGCACAATAAAGTTGCCGCAGGCACCATAACCTTCCTTCAGATTAAGTATCCAATAGGCGCCATAATTAGGGTCAATACCATCGAAGGGATGGCCGTTGCTCCAGTCGCTGGTATCAAAAGGAGCGGCATATGCATCACACTTTTCATCGTTCCAAGTATGTAATTTGTACTTAGGATATTCAGCGTTACTCGCAGTATTGTTTTTATCTTTAATGCGATTGTAGTAAAGCACTGCTTGATTGGCTTGCGGGAATACGCTTGGCGCGGGTAACGAGGGATCTAAGCCGTTTATACAACTCTCGTTTTTAGGATCAGGGAATTTAGGCGCCTTACAACTGATAGGCGTAGGTGCAACGCAGCTTGTGCCCGTCGCATCGGGCACCATAGGCACATCGCAAGTTAATAGTACTTTACCCGGTTCAGATGAATCACTGCCGCCACAGGCCGAGAGTAAGCTCATACTCAGGGCTAAAGCCGATAGTTTAATAAGATTAGAGATACTCAACATGAGTGGTTTCTCCCAATTTGCGAATAAGGCGCCGTGATACTAAGTGGCGCAGCATGTAATGGATTTAGGCTCTGTGCGTCTAAGCACACTAACTGATGCAATGGATTACAGGGCATAGGTGAACCCCAAGAAAAATTCGCGGCCAAAGTACTGTAGGGTGCCGGTTTTCTGCTCGGTGCCGAAGTAACTCTTAGTCGGTTCATCTGTGAGGTTATTGACTTGGAACAGTACGTTTAAACCGTCCGTTACTTGGTAGGAGGCTTGATAGTCCATCACGGTTTCGGAATCGAAGTTCACCACTTGATCGTTAATCGCCACCTGTTCAGAGACAAAAGCATCACGGTAACGAGCGCTGATACGGGTTTCAAAGCCCTCATAGCCATAAAACAAGGTTGCACTGAACACATTATTCGATAACCCAGGTAAAGATTGAGTAGCACTATCACCGCCTAGGCTGGTAATGGACTGCACCTCACTCTCGGTATAAGAATAACTGGCGTTAAAACCTAAACCGGAAAATAAATCGGGCAAGGAAGCAAACACTTGGGTATAAGCCAACTCTAAACCGCGAATGTATCCACCCTCGGCATTATTCATTGCAGTAGTGTAAGTGCCATTACTTGTTGAGGTTTGCACCCCAGTAACAGGATCGACGATGTAATCCGGCACGTTGAAGCCATTCCCCTTAAAATCGAAATTGGTGATAGCCACAGTATCAATAAAAGAATCAATATTTTTGTAGAATAGCGCCGCGACAAAGGCGCCTTCATCAAAGTATTTCTCGTAGGAAATATCATATTGATCCGCATAGAAAGGTTTTAAATAAGGGTTATTAGTACTGGAACCATTGATGACCCCATCGCTATTAGCCGTTGCGCTCGCATCTCCCGCCAAGCGGTTAATGGGCGGACGCGACATCACTTTAGCGGCAGCTAAACGGATTTGAGAATCTTCAGTGATCTTAAAACTAAGGTTAAGGGACGGTAGATAATCAACATAATCTATCCCTTTGATTTTAGGTGCATAGTAGTTATTTACTATGCCTAAATCATCGACAATGTACTGAGCGCCAAGCTCTGGATGTGCACCGACATTCTCTAAGACAGTTGCGGATTGGTCTGTTTCAACACGGCGTAAACCGAGATTTCCTGTGACTGGAATACCACCAATCTCGGTATCAAAATTAACCATGGCATAAGCCGCAAACACCTTTTCGAACACCTCCCCACTTTGCAATACGGTCCAAGAATAGTTAGTGGTATAGCCCTTAGCATCGAGTACACCATCGGCATTTCCCCAAGTTTGTACTGGTTGTGGGATACCTTCAGGGAACCAAGCCGCTAGCGCAGCGTCGAGATCAATGGCGAGATAAGAGGGGAAATAACTGAACTCACCCTGCCAATCGACGACCGAGGCCATATCAGACGTCAGCTTGAGTGGTGGCTCAGCGCTAGAGAAAGCGCCATCATTGCCATATTCAAATACCGAGCGGCGATTGGAGTAATTGCGATCAGAGTAACGTACACCAAACTCTACTGAGCTGATGTAATCATTCTCAAGGTCATATTTAAAATCAAGGCGATAAGCCTTTACCGCATCTTCATTCTCATAGGGATAGATGCCGTACTTACTCACCATCACCCGATCCAGATCGGTGAAAGCATCTGCTTGATTAAAGCCCACATCGGGCAGATTAAGCCCGTTAAGTTGATAACTAATCGAGACATTATCATCGAAAACTGGGGTATCAGCATTAGCATCGACAGCAACGTTCGCCCATAACAGGCCATTCCTAAAGTTACTTTTGGCTGAGGAATAGGAAATATCGGCGGCGACATTCAGTCTGTCTGTCACTTGCCAGTCAGCATTTAAGCCAAAGCTATTCACTTCATCAAAATCTTGGTTATCGTCGTTTACAGTCTCAACTCGGGTATAGCTTTTTGAGGTACGATTAAAAGTTCCGCCAATAACAGAATTGCCATCGAGTACAGGATTGGCAATCGCAGCGCCTGAGCCACCAAACTTAACCCTGAATCCTCGGGCAAACGATTCGCTATCGAAACGCGATAAAAATGCATCGGCCTTGAGCTTAAAATTATCTCTAGGAGCCCACTCAATCGCGCCCATATAACCGTTACGAATTTCAACGCCACCAAGGTGCTGTAGCTCAAAACCCTCGCTGATGTACTCATTCGCAGGGGCATCAATAGGACCGTTGCTATCATTAGCCAGTCCATCAACTTCTTTGCTGTCGTTATAAGCCAAACCGATAAATTGGGTCGCAACACTGGGTTGTTTTAGACGGGCATAACCTAACGCCACGCCTAAGGTATCGTCGAAGAACTTACCCTGATAAGACATACTCAATCTGTGGCCATACTCGTCAGCACCATACACTTCACTGGCTCTGTCGTTGTACATACCACGGGCATTGACCAGAAAACTATGGTCTTTATCGGATTGCAGTGGGCTGACTGTTTGCAGTTCAACTGTGCCTGCAACGCCCCCTTCAATGAGTGAGGCTTTAGGGGATTTATACACAGCGGCGGATGAAATCAGTTCAGACGGGTATTGATCGAACTCGATACTGCGAGTACCACTCGTCGATACCTGTTCACGGCCATTTAAGGTTGAAAAAACAAAACCGCCAGACATACCGCGAATGTTAATTTCCGCCGCTTGTCCACCTGTACGTACCGCTGAAATACCGGGTAAGCGGGTCAGCGCATCCGCCATTGATACATCGGGTAAGGCGCCAAGATCATCTGCCGATAATTGCTCTGAAACTGTGTCGCCGTAACGCTTAGCATCGAGGGAATCAATCAGACTTTTGCTGTAACCTTTAACCTCAATACGTTCGATATTTGCCGCTTCATCGCTGGCTTTTTTGTTGGTTTCGACACTCTTGGTATTCGTGTTGGTATCGTTTTTTATATTGTCGTCTTGAGCTTGTTTGGCCTCCTGTTGAGTTGGCGTAGTCTCTGCTGCAAAGGCTAACTGCGGTGTATACACCACACTAAAGCCTGCTGTCGCGAGAGCCATGGTCAAGACGCTGAGTTTACAATGACGCATTTGGCATTCCCCTATGTCATAACGACTTGTTTTAACCCGATGTTCTATTCACCACATCAATCCAAGAAACATAGGGCAATCAAAGTGTCATACTAACGGTGTAGCGTTTTTCGCCTCAATGGGATGCATACGTATTCATAACTTATCATTCACAATATATTAACCATAAATTTTTAGCCTTTGATTTAAAAGATTTATATTCAAAGCTAAAAAAATACAAAAACACAACCTAGTAACAATCTGCACCTCCGTTAGTCCAAGATCACATATTTACATTCGAATCTAAATGATATCGTTTATCATTTGAATTAACTAAGTTATACTTCTCGCGGTTAGCTATTCCCCTGTTAATAGAAATGCATTCACCGTTAAGCCGAGTCTTCTGCCGTTAAACCAGAAAGCTCAAGCACACGTTGCAGAATTAACCGTAACGGATAGCCATAACGGACCCATATTGGCTCGAAATGAGAAGTGGCACTTATGTCTAATACACCCGCGTTTGAAACGTCAACGCAATCATCTGCAGTGCAAACGCGCTCTTTCTCACTGATTTCACGGGGGATTGTGCAAATTGCGCGATGGTTTAAGCAAGAGCAATCGCAGTTTGCCTTCAAAGTCTTTGCCCGCGCGAGCGCCGCACTGCTGGCGGGTTATATTGCGGCGGCCACCTTGGCTTGCCTGCTGACAGTCGTGCTACCTATGCCCCGCTTCGAAAGCACAATAACGGCCAATATGTTGGCTTTTCTGTTTTATGCCATCGCCATTATTTACGCCTTTTGTGTACGTAAAACCTGGCATGCATGGCGAGATCTAGGCCTAGTGAGTTTGTTATGTTTTGGTTTGCTTCAGGTGTGTGGACAGTAAGATGAAAGAGACATTTTTTAGAACCTTATCTTGGCTACATACTTGGGCAGGTTTGCTCGTGTGTTGGGTGTTATTGTTGATCTTTTTTGCGGGTAGCTTGAGCTATTTCCGCCATGAGATCAGCCTGTGGAACGAACCCGAGTTGCATAAAGGGGTTTATCAAGACTATCAAGCCGATACGCTCGCAAATCAGCTTGATAAAGGCCAAGATTATATCGCAGCGCATTCGCCCGAATCGGCGCAACGCTGGATGATAGGTTTTCCGACCGAACGTAAACCCTTTCAAAGTGCTAGCTGGCAACTGCCACCAGAAAAAGGTCAGCGTCGCGGCAAGACTGAAGAACATGTCGCCCTCGCCGATGGCAGCGGCATGATCTCAGAAGTGCGCGCAAGTCGTGGCGGCGATTTCTTCTATCGTCTGCATTTTGACTTGCATTATATGTCCGCAATTACAGCCCGCTATATCGTCGGCGTTTGTACTATGTTTATGCTGATCGCCCTTATCAGTGGCATAGTGATCCACAAACGGATCTTCAAAGATTTGTTCAGTTTTAGACGGGATAAAGGCGCTCGCTCTTGGCTAGACGCGCACAATGTGAGCTCTGTCATCGCCCTGCCCTACCATTTGATGATCACTTATACCGGGCTTATTACCCTAATGCTTATCTATATCCCATGGACGGTTAATACCGCCTATTCGGGTGATAACCAAGCTTTTTTAAAAGAACTTAATCCCGCCAGACAAACCGAGAAAGCCGCGGGGATTAGTGCGCCACAGGTGCAACTGAGCCAATTACTACCTCAAGTGAAAGCCGCATGGGGCGATGCGCCAATTAAGCAAGTGATAGTGTCATACCCTAAAGATCAAAATAGCCAAGTGACCTTTTACCAAAACACAGGTAAAGATGTGACCGATGAAGCCAATATTTTGATATTCAACGGGGTAAATGGTGAGCTTAAATATGCCAGCCCGCACGAAGCCTCAGGAGCCTCCGCGACTTACGATACTATGATGTCGCTACACACGGCGCGTTTTGCCGCCCCGCTATTACGAATATTATTCTTTTTCTGCGGCATATTAGGTTGCGCTATGGTCGCTACAGGCACGTTGATGTGGGCCATTCGCCTACGTCAAAAACAACAGAAAGCCATAGATAAAGGCGAGAAACCAAGCTTAGGATTACGTCTCGTCGAAGGGTTAAACTTCATGTTTATCTTAGGATTACCCTTAGGCGCTGTGAGCTTCTTTTACGCAAATCGTCTGCTATCGACAAGTTTTGCAGGCCGCTCCGAATGGGAAGTTCACAGCTTCTTTATCGCGTTAGCGGCAATGGGAGTGTGGGCTTTCTTTGGCCGTTCACGTCGCCAGTGGCAAGCAGCATTGATAACCACAGGCAGTTTGTGCTGTGCACTGCCCGTGCTCAATGCCTTCACATCGCCGAGCAACCTCATCGACAATATTCAATCCCATCAATGGCCTTTAGTCGGATTTGACGTGCTCGCCATTCTACTTGGCGGCGCTATGCTATTTGCCAGCAAAAGATTAACTTTGATTGCTAAAGCCCCAGCCAAGCGCCCAACAAGACCCGCATTCAATGCGCCGAATACCAAGGCGAATAAAGCACGCCGCAGCGAGCCACAAACATCCCTAGCCAACGAACTTACCTCGCCGTCTTCATTGGAGGAAGCCAAATCATGATGCCAGAATTTATCCCTGTACTTGGGATCTTAGGCTTAAGTTATCTCTCACTTGCCCTGTTCGCCTTAGCTAAGTTTGGGCATTTTAAGGATGTGTTTAACCGTCCACCAGCACAATGGCAAAGCCATTTACTCACCTTGTTTGCTTGGTTATTACTGGCATTTAGCTTAAGTTCCTGCGCGAGCGCTCAAGGCTGGGCCTACGGTAGCATTTTATTTATGGGGATCATTTCCCTCGCGGCCATGCTGGTCATACTGACGTTAAGCTACAGTCCACGCCATTTACCGATTGGTATCGTCGCTGGCAGCGTGCTCACAAGCAGTTTATTACTTAGTGCTGGGCTATAACTTTCGTTGCACTAAGCTATAACTTCCTGCTGCAGTGAGCCACAGGTCATGGCTAAGTGCGCACCGCTAGGCTATAGTGCCCTGATGTCCTTCAGATAGGAGAAAATAATGGGCTTTAACTTAACGGTTAACTGGCAAACCTCGCCCGCCGAAGAAGGCGAATTTTGTCGAGACCACAGCATTACATTTGGCAGTGGCCAGACGATTCAAGCCTCGTCAGCGCCGGAATACAAAGGCAATGGGCAGAATGTAAACCCTGAGGAAAGCCTGCTGGCGGCGTTATCCTCATGCCATATGTTGACCTTTCTCGCGATTGCACATCTTAAGCGCTTACCTGTCACGTCCTATGTGGACAATGCCACTGCAGAGCTGGGTAAAAATGAAGCAGGCAAGTTGGCCGTCACTAAGATGGTGCTGAATCCTAATGTCATGTTTGCCGAAGGGATTGAAGTCAGCCAAGAAACCCTTGAGAAAATTCACGAAAAAGCACATGCAAATTGCTTTATCGCCAATAGTTTAGCGACAGATATTCACATCAAGTTTTAAGATTTGTGCTGATATCTACGGCCCGCTAATGGTTTCCCTAAGCGGGCTTTTTTATTGCCGCACCGCAGATCATTACCAGTCTGACTCATTGCCATCACCGAATCACCGTCGCCGCCCCCACACAGAGTCTTACCATCCGCATCCCCGAAACCTTTTCCATGATTCAGCTCAGGTCCAGCTTTTAAACCGTACGATTGGTATAACTTAGTGCCAACTGTTGGAGTTAAACGATGCACATTCAACCACTGCGATATTCCCCGTCTGTCAGCCCACAAAAAAATGTCTCCAACGCTGAATTTGCACAGGTTAACAATGCCGTTCAAACCAACGCGCCAGTTTCAACGGATACAATAACGCTTTCTCGCGATGCAAAACAATTTGCTGCAAATGCCCAAAAACTAGTTGAAAAACCAGCAGAAATGCCAGCACTGAGGGATAACATAGAAACCTTAGTCGAATTGAAACACGCGAAGATGAAATACCAAGTGATCGCCGATATGACCAACATAGCAACAGGAACAAGCCAAGGGATTTCAGCGCCAACGGCCTATTACCTAAGCCATAACGAAGACGCGAGAGCGATGACAGTTAATCACCTTGCCCAACAACAGCAAGTGAACACTATGCAGATCTACGCAGAAACGAGTAAGAATATTAATGAATGGGCATAAAAATGGGTGTTGTCTCGGGAACTAAGAGACAACACCCTAACTTTGTACGCGACTATGCTAACTGAGATACCTTAAATTTTAGTTAAATACTGAATCTAAATATCAATTACTTAGCTTTTATATCCTGCGCCATTCCTTTTACTGGCAGAGGTTGCGCTTTTAAAGCTGGAACGGGCTGCTTAACTAATTCATCCTTCAAATAGCTTATCGCAGTCTCAAGCTGCGTATCTTTACCGTTATAGGTGGCGAAAGGTAAGTTATCGACTTCAATATCCGGCGTTACGCCATGCCCTTCCAACACCCAGCGACCATCCATTGCATACTGTGGATACTCGGCCACTCTCGCCATACCTTTATCGGTCAGCGAATTTCGCCCAGATAACCACACGCCAGCCCCTGCCGTTTGTTTACCAATTAGCGGTGCAATACCCAGCGCTTTAATCCCTGCGGAGAAAGTTTCACCATCGGAATAGGTCAGCTCATCGGTTAACACCACTAAATGGCCACGGAAGGTTTGCTGCATATTGGTGTTTGGTGTGCCGTGAGTCGGTTGCCAAAACGCCCAAGCGCGGCGCAATAACTTCTCGATAATCCAACTGTCGATATTGCCGCCGCGATTACGGCGAACGTCGATAATCAAACCGTCTTTATCGTAATTGGTATAAAACTCACGGGCGAAACTTTCAATATCGCCGCCGCCCATGGCATATAAGTGCAAATAACCAATCTTGCCCTTACTCGCATCCTCGACCACAGTCGCGTTATGGCTCACCCAATCTAAATAACGTAATTGGCCATCAACCATAGCGCTGACGGGCATAACGATGGTTTTATGGGTTTGGCTGCCACGCTTAAGTTGCAGTAATACTTGCTTGTCCTGTTGATTGCGCAACAGCCGCGTGACATCAGCCACGTTCGCCACT
This sequence comes from Shewanella sp. SP2S2-6, assembly GCF_031931965.1. Taxonomy (NCBI): domain Bacteria; kingdom Pseudomonadati; phylum Pseudomonadota; class Gammaproteobacteria; order Alteromonadales; family Shewanellaceae; genus Shewanella; species Shewanella sp. SP2S2-6. The sequence goes on from NZ_JAUOEQ010000051.1 coordinate 13,976, forward strand.
GGCGTGCCATTGATGGCCAGCAGCACATCGCCTTCTTTGGCATCGACTTCGATACGATTTAACGGTGAAGCGTTAGCTGGCAACTCAGGATCGTTACTGTAAATATGCGCAATTTTAACGCCATCGGCGGTTTGCTGTAGACGCGCACCTAGGCTAGCTGCTTTAGCCGCATCGGGATCTTTGGGTAAATCACCGCCGCGAACCTGTGAGTGCAAAGAATCCAATTCGCCCATCATTTGCATGAAGATATCGTTCAGTTCGTTACGGTCAGTCAGGCGGTCAAGCAAAGGTTGATACTTAGCTTTGGTCGCTTGCCAATCGAGGCCGCGCATCTTCTTATCGAAGAAAGATTCTCTGTGCATCAACCAAGCATCTTCAAACATTTGTTGCCATTCAAGCTGGGGAGAAATCGCTAATTGCCATTGATCCGTTTGCACTTTGGCATTATCCGTATCGCCTAGCTTATCGCCACCGTCAACAATCATCAGCGCCTTGTCATTGCTGAACTTACGCAGCATCAGCTTTTTGCCATCGGCAGAAACCGCATAATGACCAATATCCTCGGCAAAAACCTCGGCTTTCGGACTTAATGGATCAAACTTGATGGTCATCAGACTCGGTTCTGCGTCATCACCCATCGCTTGGTCGAGCACATAAAGCCTACCATCGACGGCGCGCAGTTCACTGTAATTGCCTGAATCGATAGGCACTTGCCATAGGCGCTGCGAAATACCAGACCAATCGATTTTCACCGGATTCGGTTTATCCTTGGCATCCGTTTTGTCAGCTTGGTTAACGCTGAGTTCATTGGGTTTACTAAAGGGGAATTTGGCATTGTTAACTAAGGCGATGGCAAAAATTTGGCTGCGTTTATCAAACACTGGGCCCATGTTTCTATCGCCCCAAGGTGAACTTGGCGTGGCGCTGAATTGGCGATTTGACAGGAAATATAACCACAGGCCGTCACTGCTAAAGGTTGGCGAATAGGATTCGTACTTATCGCTGGTGAGCGTCTCGGCCTTATTTTCATCCACAGAGTAAAGGACGATTTGCGGTCTTTGTTTACCGATTTCCGACTTAGTTAATGCAATAAAACGGCTGTCTCCGGACCAGCGGATATCGGCGTAAGGCCCAAGTCCCTCACCGTTAGTGATGATTTTCTGATTGGTATTTTTCTTTAAGTCGAGCAGCCAAACATTACCATCATTATCGTCGTGGGCGATAAATCGACCGTCATTGGACAGATTCAGGCTCATTCTTAAGGTATGACCGTCTTTTGTCAGCTGCTTAGCGCCACTGCTGCCATCGGCAGGGAATTGCCAAATTTCCTGCTGACCCGTCATGTCGCTAATCGCATAAACCGACTTGCCATCTTGGCTCAATATCGCTTCTCTCACGCGATAAGTCCCTGGCAGCGCAACTTGGATTAAGCGTGAGCCATCAACACCCGCAATTGCTACATGGCTGCGGGCGGTGATCACCACTTTATCGCCAGCAAGGGCTAAATCGGTGGAGGAGGCATAATCCATAGGATCTTTCACCCAGTGCTCACGGCGCTGGGCAAAATCGGACGTGAGTTCGATATTGAGTAATGCGTCTTTCGCGGCGGCGATATCAAATACATGGATATCAGCGCCCTGCTGGAAGACCACTTTGCCTTGATCCATCTGCGCGCCGCGGACTTGCCAATCTTTAAATTGGGTCAACTGTTTTGCGTCTGAACCATCGAGCGCCATCGACCAGAGGTTGTCGTTACCATCGCTGTCGCTGATAAAATAGAGTCTGTCTTGCCATAGCATAGGTTGACGCACTGAGCCGTCGTGCTGGCCGCTGAGCAACTGGGCTTCGGTTTTGCTACCAAGTTTAAAGCGCCATAATTCGCCCTTTGCGCCGCCACGGTACACTTTGGCGTTATCGCCAGTGACTTGCAGGCCAAAGCGGGTGAAGTACACATATTCGTTGCGATCATCAATCACACCTTCGACCGCATCGGCTAAGGGTAAATCTGTGGTCATAAGGGTTTTAGGATCGACGCTGCGTAGCATCCAATTATTCGCGGGGCCAAAACCACTGTCTGTGGAATATAAAATCTCGCCTTTGGCGGTCCAACCTTGAACCCGCACACGGCTATTCTCAAAACTCACCCGTTTGGCCACACCGCCGGCAACCGGGATCACATACACTTCGCTCGCGCCTTCATAATTGGCCACATAAGCAACCCACTTGCCATCGGCTGAAATGGTCGCACCTAGCTCCTCTGCGGGTAAACTCGTTAAGCGGGTCGCCGCTTTTTGGCCTAAGGTCTGAGTCCATAAATCCCCTTCAGCGGTAAAGACTAAGGTTTGATCGTGCAGGGCTGGCGCGCGGTAATAGCCTTGATTACTCACCGCATTGGCAGCGATGGCTTGGGCCGCAGTGAATGTACCTAGGGCAAGCATACAGCAGGCGACAGAATGGCGAAGTTTCATGTATGACCTCTATCCTATTGTTATTTTTAGCAATGGACTCTTTAACGACGAGATTTTGCTAGCAGAGTGAGCGAAGACATTCTTGCCATGGGCTTTTGTAAAAAAACGCAATCAAACCCAAAGCATGACAATTTAGCTCACCAAACTAGCAGAATTTAATAGAGAGTTCAGTAACTTCGAGCCAGAGAAGTTTTAGCAAATGTGTCACATCTTAAATCGCGAGAAAACAACTGAGTAAAAAACAATATTCTTTAGTGCAAATAACCAAAAATCATAGCGTTACTCTGTTGATCCACGATAAAAATCATTAAAAGTGAGACGTGATCGGCGTAGTTGAAGGGCAAGTGTTAAGGGCTAATATTAAGAACAAATGTTAAGGCATGATTACGGGCTGACGTACAGCGTCTTTAATGGACTGCTTAGGCGGCTCATATTGGATTGTTTCGCTAGTGACATTTGTTGCCATTTATTGATTACTCGTGCAATTTCACCGTTATCCATCATGGCCTTAATCGCATGATTAAACTGCTCTAACTGGCTTGGCGTCATACTCGCTTTACTGAGCATTAAATGGATATGGTTTTGATCTAACACTAATTTAAGTGGCACTAGCTTAATGTGCTGATGCTGACTGGCAATATAGGGCATGGCCATAGTATCGCCGACGATCATATCCCCGCGGCCATAGGTGAGCATTTGTACCGACTTATCTGAGTCAGGGCTCAATACCAATAAGTGCTCCTGCTCTAATCGATATTGAGACTCTTGATAATCAACGCCATACCAACCGCTTGAAGGCACAAGCAGACGTAATTTCTTGGTAAAAATGTCTTCCCACTTATCGACATTAATCTGATCTTTTTGCTCATCGAGCACGAATAATCGCAGTTCTTCGTCTCGATAATAACTGGAAAAATGTGCATAAGCCTGACGTTCATCCGTCATTGTCGCCCCCATCAGCACATCTAATTGCCCAGCTTTCAACATCTGGTGCGATCGCTTAGCTGGCACATTAATAAAATTGATTTTGCAACCAAGATACACGGCAAATGCCCGCATCAGATCCACATCTAAACCTTGTGCTTCTCCTTGGGGATCTTGCCAAGCATAGGGAGCCCAGTCGTTATAACCGACTTTAATGGTTTTTTGACAAGGTAAAGGGCTATTAACCTGCAATGTACTTTGAGCAGGCAAGGCTAAAGAAAGCAAAAATAAGACAGGAACGTATTTAAACAGTGACATAGGCTAAGTTACTTGCCCCTTAAGTTGGCGATCCTCTCCTGATGAAGATGAAGCAAAACAGTTCAACGTCAGGCTTCCACAGTGTTTTAATACCTAAATAAGCGTAGTTGGCACTTAGACAGCGCGCCATAAACACCAGTCAGAACATAGTAATTAACCTAAATAGGGCGCGGAGAATAGCAACTAAAAAGGACTGTGGCTAGGGCGTTCAATGTCATCGATTTAATTCACTTAGCCTAAAAACTCAGACTGAATAAATAAGATCAAGTTAAAGTTAAAATTTAAGCTCGCTAAATCTGACACTTATAAATAACAGCAACAACCTTAGTGGGATCGCCCATATCAGTCTGTAACCAAACGATGTGCGTGCCGCCCAATTGCTCTCCCTGAGCTATGGCAGAATCTTTGGCTTCATCTAGATTATTCTCGCGCCGGCTCACTCCAGTGACGATCGCAAAACTGTCGCAGTGGGTCACTTCAAAATCGTAGGCCACATTTATGCGCCGATATAACTCCCGTTGCTCGGCTGCGCACCCAGAGACTAAAACGCAAACACAGACACAGACACAGACACTTAATAAAAAAAATCTAGACAAATCACTCAACCCACTGATTAAACACGCGGGTGAACATAAACAATTAAAACCGATAAAATTGTGAACCAGATCACACTTGCATAACCGAATGCAATACAATAAGTTACAAATATTAATTTAATATCATGTAGTTAAACAAAAGTTTTTTTATGCTTGCCTGCAACACAGTTTCATCAATTTATCGTTATTTTGCTTACACCTGTAAAGAGTGCACTTATAAAAAATGCATTTGTAAGAAGTGTACTTATTGGCAATGTATTTATAAAAACGTATTTATCAAAATTGTGCTGATAAAAAAGGGGAGCTAAGCTCCCTTCTCTTCTGTAACGCTATGTTATCTCACCTATAGGCTGATACGTTAAGTACAAGCAGCTTAGGTTAAGATTTTGAATAAGTGCGCTTTCAGTGCGGCAAAATCTGCGGGTAGCTCTGCAGATAAAATTGTCTTAGTCGCCACCGCCTCAAGCTCGGCCGGTAGGGGTAAGTCTAGCTTTAGCTCCCTATCTACGACATCCTTAAACTTAGCGGGATGCGCCGTCCCTAAGAATATGCCCACTTCGTCGGGCACTAAGGTTAAAGATAATGCCTTAGCCGCGATCGCCGCATGGGGTTCAGACACATAACCCTGTGCATGCAACTCGGCTAATGCCTGTGAGGTTTGCTCCTCGGATAAACGGATCCCCACTAAGTTACTCAGTGGCCAGCCTAATTTCTCACAAATGGCTTCTACTCGCGGCCAGTTACTGGGCTCACTCACATCCATCGCATTGGACATGGTCGCTTGGGTTTGATTGGGCAGCCATTGACCATTGTCTAAGTAACGCGGCACAGTATCATTCGCATTGGTGGCGGCGATAAAGCGTTTAACCGGTAACCCCATGGCTTTGGCGAATAAACCCGCCGTCAGGTTACCAAAGTTACCACTTGGCACTGAAATCACAGGATCGGCGTCGTGGCGTTGTTTAGACTGGGCAACGGCTTCAAAGTAATAGCAAATTTGCGCGAGTAAGCGGCTGATGTTGATAGAATTTGCCGAGTTTAAGCTCAGCCCATCGCGGACTTCTGGATCATCAAAGGCGCGTTTAACGAGATCTTGGCAGGCATCAAAGTCAGACTCGATAGCGACTGTGTGGATATTTTTGCCTAGAGTCGTGAACATCTTCTCCTGTAGCTCACTGATCTTGCCCTTAGGATAGAGCACCACCACATTGACTTTCTCAAGCCCATAAAAGGCATCAGCCACCGCGGCGCCAGTGTCACCGGAAGTCGCAGTCAGAATGGTTAAACGTGTGTCGCCGACAAAGGCATTGACGCATTGCGCCATAAAACGCGCACCAAAATCTTTAAATGCGAGAGTAGGGCCGTGAAACAGTTCGAGGCAAGCGCGCTGCTCATCGACGGCAACCAAAGGTAACTCGAAGTTAAAGGCACGCTCAACTAAATCATCGACCGCAGCTTGGCCTAATTCAGAGGCAAGCCAGGCGCCGAGCACTTTTTTACTGCGCTCAACGAATGGCAGCGCCAGTAACCCTTCAATATCGTCTAATACGGGTATTTGGGTGGGGAAGAATAAACCTCTGTCTTTACCTAACCCCAATTGTACCGCTTCTTTAAAGCTCACTTTCTGCGAAGGGTGTTTTAAATTATATAGTTCCATGCTCACTCGACCTTTTGATGCTAAGCCATAAATGCTAATTCTTGATGCATGCTCTTTATGCATAAGATGGATATTTAGCCTTAATGCTTAGTCTTGATACTAAAAATAAGAATTAATCGACTCTACGCGTGCCTTGCTCATCGAGGCGACATACATGGGCAAAGCCACCCGCCTCGGTGAGATAATGCTGCTCTAACCAGACTTTAGCGGCGTTGGCCGTGGCTAAATCATCGGTTATCGAAAACAAGGTTGGGCCACTGCCAGAAATCCCCGTAGTCAACATGCCTAAATCGGCTAAAGCAACTCTGGCATTGTCGTAACCCGGAATCGCAGCTGCGCGATAAGGCTCTGCTAACACATCTTTTAATACGCTGATCGCAAGCTTGGCATTCTGCTGATAAGAAGCATGTACAAAGGCACTTAAATAACGACCAAAATCGATAGTGACACTTTTATCGTATTGATCAGGCATGAGTTTACGCATCATCGCCGTCGAGAGTGAAATCCCTGGATAGGCTACAACCCAATACCATTCTTTAAAACTCGGTATTGCTTCGCAAACTGTCCCCGGCACATTGAGCATCAATTGCATACCGCCCAAGTAACAGGGGGCGACGTTGTCATAGTGCACACTGCCGCTGATCTTACCTTCAAACTCGCCCATCAGTTCCAGCAGGGCTTGCTCGTTATAGGGTCGGTTAAAATGTTCATTCAAGGCATATAACGCCGCCACGACTGAACTGGCACTAGATCCTAAACCACTGCCGACGGGCAGGTTCTTTTCCAGTGTCAGTGCCACGCCTTCACCTGCTTTACCCTGTGCTTCTAAATACTCCTTACTCAGGGCGGTTAAGAAAAACTCGGCACATTGGTACACTATATTGTCTTTTGGATTATCAGGCAGTTTATGGGCCCAAGCGCCGGTTTGTGTCAGGCTCACACCCGATTCTGCCGCCGCGATAGTCACTCTATCGCCGAGTAAACTGCCGTCTATCGGCGCCAAAGCGGCGCCCAATAAATCAAATCCGACTCCCACGTTACCCATAGAGGCTGGAGCGTAAACCGTCAAACTCATACACTCACCTCACGAGTCCAATTCAAAGTTCTTAATACATCGGCAAAGGCACCAGCAGCAGTCACTTCCGTTCCCGCGCCATAACCGCGCAGCACAAAGGGAATAGGCTGATAATAACGGCTATAGAATGCCAAGGCATTTTCACCGCCTTTAACGCTATAAAGGGGATCCTGTGCATCCACTTCGGCGATACACACACGGCAGACGCCATCTTCAATTTGCCCCACATAACGCAACACTTTACCTTGGTCTTTGGCCTGCGCCACTTTAGCGGCAATAGCAGCATCAACCTGCGGCAAACGCGCCATAAAGCTTTCGACATCGCCTGAATCATCAAACTCGTCGGGCAATACAGATTCAACCTGCACGTCACTGAGTTCTAGCTTTAGTCCCACTTCACGGGCAAGAATGAGCACCTTACGTGCCACATCCATACCGCTCAAATCATCACGGGGATCGGGCTCAGTAAAACATTTTTCCCGCGCAAGACCTGTCGCCTCGGAAAGCGTCATACCTTCATCGAGCATGCCGAAAATAAAGGATAAAGAGCCCGATAAAATACCGTTAAACTTATGCAGTTTGTCACCCGCAAATAACAGTTTTTTCAGATTATCGATCACAGGCAAACCCGCGCCGACTGTGGTTTCGTATAAAAATTGGCGGCGCTGTTTTAAGGCCGTTTGGCGCAGTGCTTGATAATAGGCATAATCGCGAGTGTTCGACTTTTTGTTCGGCGTGACCACATGCAAACCTGAGTTCATCACATCCAAATACAGATCCGATACTTGCTCGCTCGAAGTACAATCCACCAGCACTGGATTAAGCAATTGTTGCTCTTTCACCCATGCCAGTAACGCTGGGATATCGCAGGCTTGCTGACTATCGGCAAGCAAACTAGACCAGTTGCTTAAATCGATACCCGCGCTGTCGAGTAACATCTTGTTCGAATTTACTATGCCACAAACACGGATACTGATGTGCTGCTCTTTGAGCATGGCGGACTGTTGTTTTATCTGCTCGAGCAGGCCCGCGCCCACGTTGCCGCATCCCACTAAAAACACATCTAAATATTGCTGCACATCGAAAAAGCCTTGATGACAAGCCGCCACCGCATGCTTAGTCTTACGCTGCTCGATCACAGTCGAAATCGAGCGCTCGGACGATCCTTGGGCGATGGCGATAATGTTCACGCTTGCCTGTGCTAACGCTTGGAAGAAACGCGCCGCTACCCCTTTGTGGGTGCGCATGCCATCACCAATCAATGAAACAATTGCCAGCTCATGACGCATAGCGATAGGCTCAAGCAAATCACTTTTTATTTCTAATTCAAACTCTTGCTCTAAAGCCCACTTCACTTTGGCCGAGTCAGACGTCGCCACACAGAAACTAATGCTGTATTCAGAAGAACTTTGGGTGATTAAAGACACTGACACGCCGCTGCGGGAAATCGCCGCTAAAGTACGGCTCGCCATGCCAACCATGCCTTTCATACCAGGGCCTGATATATCGAACATGGTCTGGTTATCTAAATTGGAGATAGCTTTAACCTGCAAGCCGGTTTCATCGGCTTGGTTTGAAACCAAAGTGCCGGGCGCATCAGGATTAAAACTGTTTTTGATATAACAGGGAATATGGAACTGAGCGATAGGGGCAATCGTCTTAGGGTGCAATACCTTAGCACCAAAATAGGACAGCTCCATCGCCTCTTGATAGCTGAGCTGAGACAAGAGTTTAGCGTCGGCAACCACACGGGGATCGGTATTATAGACACCGTCAACATCGGTCCAGATTTCACAACTTGAAGCATCCAAACAGGCGGCGAGCACGGCAGCAGAATAGTCAGAACCATTACGGCCTAACGTCACCACTTTGCCCTGTTCATCGGCGGCGGTGAATCCCGGCATCACCCATACGCGTTTTTCACCTAATGCCAACGCGCGAAACCTTGGCTTACTCACAGCGATATCAACGACAGATTCTAACGGACGACCACGACCTAAAAATAAGGCGCGTGGGTCAAGCTGAGCCGAAGTGATCCCCTTTGATATCATCACTTGTTCCATCAAGGCAGCTGATAAACGCTCACCTGCGACCACGATTTCGGCGCGGATGCCATCGGGACACTCTTGCAGTAATCCGATACCACGTAATCTATCCTGCCAGATCACTAGCTGAGCATTGAGTCCAGAAAAAAGCTGTTCGCTTTGCTCACTCGACAACACTGAGTTAACGGCGTCTTGGTACAGCGAAGTAAATACCCGCTCAACGTGCTGCAGCACAGGTAAATATTCTTCACCTTTAACGGCTACGTCGACCATTTCTAATAAAGCATTCGTCACAGTTGCAGGGGCCGATAGCACTGTGGCTACGGGTTCTAGCTTAGATGACTTGGCAACGATATCCGCAGCCATCGAGAATCGCTGCCAATTTGCAAGCGAGGTACCACCAAATTTCATTACTTTCATCTTGTTCTCCTGTACCGCGCCCGACTTAGAAATAAGAGCTATAAACAAAAAAGCCCGCTTCTTTGTGGGAAGCGGGCTCATTGTTAAAATTCTTTAGGGTGTATCAGCCCGCCCCCACTGTTGTTGTAGTGGTGGTTGTAATAATGGTAGTTACTACGAAACCTAGGCTATGCATGTGTTTGGGCTAATCCATGTTAATTCTTGATAAACAGAATTGCTTTTTTTACCCGCGCTTGTCAACCCCTAAAATGGATTATTTATCCGCAAATCTTCACACTCGATAAAATACTGTATCAAGATTAGTTAATATAAAGTTTTCTAGGGGTAAAAATGCGATTTATGCAACAGATAACTGTTGACGTTAACGTAATAAAGCGAGAAAACTATTGGATAATCACTTATTTTTCAGATAATTATTTATAGTTCACTTTTAACTAATGCGTTATTTGTTCTATCTCATCACTCAGGCCAAATTGACAGGCTAATGAGCAAAAATCACATTACACATGCTGCAATGCGTAAAACAGGCTTTAATCTGCCGAAAAAAAAGCTGTGCGATATCTAACATAAGCCACTTCAAATTATCGCCAGCACTAAAAAAGCACGTTATTATGCGCGCACATTCCGAATTGGAGGCGATATGAAGATCACTCAACACAGCGCGGTAACCATTCATTACCGTTTATCAGATCAAGAAGGCAGACTATTAGAAGACTCTTTCGACTCTGAACCTATGCTATATCTGCACGGCACTGAAAACCTGATCCCAGGTTTAGAAGCCGCATTAGATGGTAAAACCAAAGGCGAAAAACTCGATGTCACTATTAGTGCCGAAGAAGCCTATGGCCCTTACCACGATGGCCTACGTCAAGCCGTGCCATTAGAAGCCTTTGGTGATATCGAAGATATCGTTCCAGGTATGCGCTTTATCGCCGAAACTGAAATGGGTCAACGCCCAGTTCAAGTCATGGAAGTGAAAGACGATGTGGTTATCGTCGATGGCAACCATCCTTTAGCGGGCCAATCGCTCAATTTCAGCGTCGAAATCGTTGACGTTCGCGAAGCCTCTGCCGAAGAAATCGCCCATGGCCACATTCATGCCCAAGGCGGTTGTGGAAGCCATGGACATGATCACGATCACGGCGGTGGATGCTGTGGCGGTTCAGGCAAAGAAGAAGCTGGCGGCTGTTGTGGTGGGTCAGACCACGATCATGGACATCACCATGAAGATCACGAAGCCTGTGACACACCTAAAACAGGTTGTGACGGCAATGGCGGCTGTGGTTGCCGCGGCTAGATACAGAGTGATGCCCAAGGTGAGCTAGAAATAGCTCATCCCTAAGCGATTGAACTGCCATAGTTTAACCTTTGAAGATGCGCGCCCTTAATTTAAGGTCGTGCATTTTTTATACGCAAGCGTTTATACTATTCGTAATAGATAAATAAGTGACTGGTAAATTGAAGTATTCAAATTTTATATGAATATTTTCAATTAGATATTGATATCAACCTGAGTGAAGCGACGGAGTGCTTATGTTAACCAAACCCCTTTACGAGATTTTGCCTTTTGGCTACATGGCGCTCGGCAGTTCGAGTTTTATTGCACTCGACATCAACTATGCCCTAGTTGCGGCTACAGTAGTGTTCGTCTTAGGTGCGAGGATCTATGTTATGCGTTCTCAAAACCGTCGAACAGACTCGGTAAGACGTCGTAAGTCGGGCTATCTTCCCGAGATGATTTATAACTTCTTACCTTTTATCTATCTCATAGCGGCATTGGCTATCTTTAAATTCCTTCCCAAAGACCTTTACCCAATTCTGGCCATCTGCTTACTTAGTTATGGCTTATATATTCTGGTGCGTCGTTCACTCTATCGTCGCCATAAGCTGCCCATCACGCCTTAAGGCTGTTACCAAAACAAGCACAAATGATGTCCACAGGGCTTGTTTTCATAAGAGTACTAACCAATCAATTTTTGAACTTTCGCTCTATGGTCGGGAGACATATTTTTCAAGTAATTAGAGCAACGGGTGATCGTCGCAATACTCACTTCATATTCTGCAGCTATGTGCCTTTGGCTCATATCCCCATCCAATAACAACTGAAATACCTTTAAGCGACCGGCAACGGCACTACGCTCTTCTTCGGTTAACAGTAAATGAAACAACACAGAAAGATCTTCATAATTGCTGTGGCTCAAAATCTTTTCTAATACTAGATCCCAGTTCGCTCGCATAACAACCCTCATAAGTACTGTTCAAGCATTACATTGCCAGTCTAACAGATTTAACTCAAACTACCTGAATTCGAATAAAAAAATTCACCAATACCCTAATAATGATCCATTCGAAAAAATCCTAATTTTGCAGCAGCCTATGGTTAATTAGAATTGTAAATTTCAAGTTATCCATGGAAGTAAAACAACTTACACTTAATAAGTTATGTAATCGTTAGCATAGTCATTTGGACTTATGATATGAACAGAATCATTCAGTCAAAAACGTAAGCGGCTCAAAATTATCACCAAGAATTTCTATCCTGATAATCCTACTAATATTGCAGTGCCACTACTAAATATCGCCTCAGGATAATGGACCACGATACTCCTATAATAAATGATGTGTTCAATTCGGCAGCCTTGATGGATTTATAAACTAATCGCTTTAAGTCTATAGTGAACGTGCTATTACAGGTAAATCTCTTCTGAGCCCTTAAACTGTCCTGCACGGTCTACTTGATTGCTCTCCTCAAACAGTTACTAAACCACAGCTAAGACGCTCAATACTGACACTGTGACACCTACACGCATATCTAACACCAATAATATTAAATATCTATTCATTCAGCGGGAGTTCAACGCGCTTTAGACAAGGCGAAGGCTTGAAAGCATAGTGGTCTCTGTCAAAAGCCTTGAACGCAGCATGAAGCGCGTTTCCATGCCGTTAACATCTGCGCCCTTAGGAGGCCTCATAGACATCCCACTCCCCTGTTGCATTGACTTCCATTTCTACGCCAATGCGCCTTGGATTGAGATGCCTGTGAGGCTCTGAACTGATTAAATACTTCATGTGATTGGTATAAAGCAAAAGATGGTGATACCAAGAGAATTAGACAGAAGCGGAGAAAGCCAAAACGGGTCAAACCGCCACAGA
>NZ_JAUOEQ010000052.1:0-26450 GCF_031931965.1 Shewanella sp. SP2S2-6
ATTTTCTAGCACTTCCTCCATCCATGGAGGTCGTACGAAAAGTCTTAGACAGAATATCGACACTTGATAAAGTGCGAACTCAAACAAAGCAAATCAGCTTTCCGAATTATTATTAACGTGGTCCAGCGATGGACACGGTAATAAACAGAATTTGCTTGGTGACAATAGCCTTGTGGAACCACCTGATCCCATCCCGAACTCAGAAGTGAAACGCAAACGCGCCGATGGTAGTGTGGGGTCTCCCCATGTGAGAGTAGGTCATCGCCAAGCGCCTAATTATCTCATTGAGATGTAACGAAGCCAGCTGAATAAGCTGGCTTTTTTGCTTCAAGAATTTGTCAATTTCAGCCTAGTTTGTCCTCAATTTATTAGTTTCTCTTCAATTTTCTCTCTACAATTACCTTCTTTCACGCTCCACGATATTGATAATTCGTGCCGCTTGGCTTTTATTTCAGCAGTTATTCTGACAATGCTTCGATATCGCTACAGCGATCTGAGTTCTAGATCGCGTCTAGCTATTGCTATTAGTTAAGCGGTTACTTACCTTATGTTTTAATTTGTTGGGGTAGATAAGGATCTGAGATGAAGTTAGAGATGATTTGTACTGGGGAAGAGGTGTTGGCGGGGCAGATTGTAGATACCAATGCCGCTTGGTTTGCCAGTACTATGATGGAGCATGGTGTCGAGATCCAGCGTCGAGTGACTGTCGGCGATCGCCTCGAGGATTTGATTGCAGTTTTCCAAGAGCGCAGCTTACACGCTGATGTTATTTTGGTTAATGGTGGTCTCGGACCGACAAGTGATGATATGTCTGCTTTAGCTATGGCGAAGGCAAAGGGGGAACCTTTGGTCGAGAATGTGGAATGGCGTGAGCGTTTAGAGGAGTGGTTTACCCGTAATAACCGTGAAATGCCTTTAAGTAATCTCAAGCAAGCTATGCTGCCAGCCTCAGCTGTGATGGTTGATAACCCTGTGGGAACCGCCTGTGGCTTTAGAGTTAAGCTTAACCGCGCGTGGTTATTCTTTACACCGGGTGTGCCTTTTGAGCTTAAGCATATGGTTACAAAGCAGTTTGTGCCTTTTATCCGCGATGAGTTTAATCTTGATTCCAAGGTCGCCTTAAAAAAATTATTAACGATAGGCCAAGGCGAGTCGGCGTTGGCAGATAAGTTAGAGCCACTAGAGCTGCCAGAAGGTATTACTATTGGTTACCGTTCTTCTATGCCGCATATTGAGATTAAGATTTTTGCCCGTGGCGAGAAGGCGATAGCGGTATTACCTCGGGTCGCTGGGCACATCAAAATGGTGCTGGGCACTGCGGTAGTCGCGGAAGATAAAGCCACTCTTGCCGAAGAAATTCATTATAAGTTACTCAACTCCGGCTTGACCTTAAGCGTTGCTGAATCCTGCACTGGCGGCATGATCACCAGTCAGTTAGTTGATTTCCCTGGTAGTTCATCTTACTTACAGCACGGATTAGTGACTTACAGTAATGAATCTAAAGTGCGCGTGTTAGGCGTCAATCCTTCAACCTTAGATGATCATGGCGCTGTCTCCATTGCGACTGTGGAAGAAATGGCAAAGGGGGCAAGACAAATATTGGACAGTGACTATGCGCTGGCAACCAGTGGTATTGCGGGACCCGATGGTGGCACAGACGAGAAGCCTGTGGGCACTGTAGCGATTGCCTTAGCAACTCGCGGCGGTGTTTATAGCCAGATGATTAAACTGCCACGACGTTCACGGGATCTGGTACGCAGTTTAAGTGCTGCTGTAGCTTACGATATGCTAAGACGTGAGCTTTTAGCTGAAGCTGTGATCGTCGATTATCAGTCGATTGCTCGATTCAGTAAGTAACTTTTTATACAAGCTTGAAGATTATACAAGCTTGAAGATTTATTGGTTTACGGCTGTTTAAACGTATTAACAAAAATGCTCCCGAGGGAGCATTTTTTATGGAGTGTGATCCCGAAAAATCAGTTATTTAGTGAACTTAAGCACTAATTTGCCAGGGGCAACTTGAATGCTTTCGGTCATTTTTGCCATCAGTGCTTGGTTACTGTCCTTAGTATCCAGCACATATACAGGCTGGTTTTCTAAGAATTGTCTTAGATAGCCCATTACCTGCGGCGTGGCACTGCTGATGGCTTTTTCAATATCTTTTGGTGTTGACTCCACTTTGACTAATTCGAGCTGGCGCAGATAGACACTGTGCGTTGCGCTGTCATACCAAGGCTTGGCTTCGAAAGTCGTAGTGAGTTTGGCACTCAATGGAAAGATTGGATTCTTAATTGATACTTGCGTTGCGGCACTTACGCTCATAGTGTCAGGTTTTGCACCTAGTCTGACATTGATGTCGTTAATGCGCACTTCTGCGCCAACTAATTGATTGCCTTGTTTTATCTCAAAATGGATCTCTTTACTGAGGTACTGCTCCATTTCGTGCTCACTGATACTGTACTGCGAGACGCAGCCGCCAAGCAGTACAGTGATCCCTAAGCAAATCGTGCGGGAAAGTTTTTTCATTAACCAGTGTTTCTCATTCCCGCTGCCACACCTGCAATAGTCAGCATTAGCGCTAGCTGCACATGTTCAGACGCGGGAGTTTCGGTTGTTTCCTTACGTGTCCGCGCTAATAGCTCGGTTTGTAAGAAGTTTAATGGGTCGATATACGGATTTCGCAGTTTTACTGACTCGCGATTCCACGGCGTATGCGCCATTAAGCTATCTGATTTTGTCAGTTCAAGCACGACTTTAATGCCCAGATCTAAGCGTTGGCGCAAGGTTTCACCTAAGTGATGCAAGTCTTTCGGTACTAAGCAGGTTTCGTAGTAACGGGCCAAATTAGGTTCTGCTTTGGCGTAGACCATTTCTAGCATTGAAATGCGTGTGCTAAAGAAGGGCCATTCCCGTTCCATGTCTTGCAGTAAGCCCATTTCACCGCGTTCACTGGCGGCCTGAAGTGCTTCGCCGGCGCCGAGCCATGCCGGTAACATCAAACGGTTTTGAGACCAAGCAAAGATCCACGGAATTGCCCGTAGGCTTTCAATCCCACCATCGACACGACGTTTGGCTGGGCGGCTGCCGAGTGGCAGTTTTCCTAATTCCACCTCTGGCGTTGCCGCGCGGAAATAAGCCACAAAATCAGGTTCATCACGCACTATGCCACGGTAAGCACCCACGGATTCTTCAGCGATACGTTGCATGCAATCGCGCCATTCTTGTTTAGGCTCTGGCGGTGGTAGCAGGGTTGCTTCCAATACGGCAGAGGTATACAAGGCCAAGCTTTGAACCGCGAGTTTTGGCAAGCCAAACTTGAAGCGGATCATTTCGCCCTGTTCTGTCACACGAATACGGCCATCTACCGAACCCGGAGGTTGGGATAGAATCGCTTTGTGTGCAGGACCGCCGCCGCGACCAATGCTGCCGCCACGGCCATGGAATAGTGTGAGCTTGACGCCCGCTTGTTTACAGACAGCCACTAACTGCTCTTGAGCGTGATACTGAGCCCAAGCCGCCGCCATAACACCGGCATCTTTAGCTGAGTCAGAGTAGCCAATCATGACCTCTTGCATGCCTTTGGTATAGCCACGATACCAGTCGATATCGAGCAAATCGGTAATACAGGCCGCGGCGTTGTTTAAGTCGCTTAAGGTTTCAAACAGTGGTACCACGCGCATTGGATGCGAACAGCCCGTTTCTTTGAGTAACAGTAAAACCGTTAAGACATCCGATGGTTTACCTGCCATCGAAATCACATAGGATCCAAGCGCTTTAGCTGGATGTTTAGCAATTAAACGACAGGTATTAAGCACTTCGGCCACATCGGCTGACGGCTGCCAGTTGCTTGGGATTAGTGGCCGACGGTTACTGAGTTCGCGTAATAGGAAGGCTTGTTTCTCGGTTTCATCCCAATGGTTAAAATCCCCCATGCCGAGATAACGAGTTAATTCGGCGAGCACATCGCTGTGACGGCTGGCATCTTGGCGAATATCGAGTCTGAGCATGTGAATGCCAAAACAGGCGAGACGACGGAGAATATCGAGCAATAATCCGTTGGCGATTAAGCGCATACCGCAGTCGGTTAAACTCTTATAGAGCATTTCTAACGGCGTTTTGAGATCGCTCTCTTGCCAAATCAGGCTCGACTTATCGACTTCAGGATTGTGGCCTTCGATGCGCGCATTTAAATAATCTATGGTATCGCGCAGTCTTTGGCGAAGTGAGCGCAGCACATGGCGGTATGGCTCGCAGCTGTTGTTGGTGTAAGCCTTTAACTCATCATTGGCTTCTTCCATCGACAGCTCGCCAACCAGTAGGACTATGTCTTTTAAGAATAATCTGGCGGCGGCATGGCGGTTGCGATCGAGCACCTCTTGGGTGACTTTCGCGGTAACAAAGGGGTTGCCGTCGCGATCGCCGCCCATCCAGCTTGAAAAACGCACTGGCGCGATATCAATCGGTAATTGCTGACCCGTGCGTTGTTGCACTTGGTCGTTAAGCTGTCTTAAGAAGTCCGGCACCGCATGCCAAAGTGACTCTTCAATGGTCGATAATCCCCAGCGGGCTTCATCAACAGGTGTTGGGCGCTCACGGCGGATCTCATTGGTGTGCCAGATTTGCGCGATCAATTGGCGCAGGCGCAGACTGATTTGCTGACGCTCTCTATCTGATAATTGGTCGTTTTCTTGTTCAGTTAAGCAGTCGACAATGGCGGCGTACTTTTGGATCAAGGTGCGACGGGAAATTTCAGTGGGGTGCGCTGTCAGCACTAGATCGATATCCAGTGTCTTAAGGCAGTCGAGCATTTTCGTTTGGTCTACACGGCCATTTAACATGCGCCCTAGGAGTTGTTCCACGGGATCAGGCACGCAGACGAGTTCGTCACAGTTGCGGCTAATGGTATGAAATTGTTCAGATAAATTAGCTAAGTTGAGGAACTGGTTAAATGCCTTTGCAAACGGAACTAATTCTTCGTCTGGCAGGGCGGTGAGTAACTCGAGCATTTGCTCTCTAGCGGCTTGATCGCCCCGGCGTGAATCTTTAGCAAGTTTACGGATCTGTTCAACCTTCTCGAGAAAAGAGTCCCCGAGGTGGGTGCGCATAGTGTCACCGAGGATTTGTCCTAACATACTCACGTTCGATCTTAATGACGCATACATATCGGTCATATTGTCTGCCTTGGTTACAACCATAGTTACTCCGAATAGAAAAACATGAAAATTCCGCATTGCATTTAGCCCGTTAGCACAATACCTATCACTTGGGGCAATGGTCAACAGAAGAACTTATAACTTATACGACTGGCTTATCTAATATGCAACTAATCGCAATGATCGTTGAGGAATATTCAATATAAATGCGAAGCTACGCAATATTTTGTGATGATTAGCGTAAGTGAATATGGAGTGCATCATTTTTGGCTTTGCAGAAATGTATCTTAGCTGTTAATAAAAAGGACTGATTTTGGCGCAAATTAACCCTAGATAACTGAGTTATTAACGAGTTAGCTGAACGGATGATAGGCGGGCGAGATCTGCATTTTAGTAAGAAATATAAAAATAAATTAAAAATATATATTCACATATATTGCATAAGTAGATCTTTGTGGTAGTCTAGCCTGCAGTTGAGATGAGTCACCCCCTGTGACCTGTAGAGTAAATATCATGATTCAGAGCATTAACCTGACAGTGAATAAAATAACAACCAATTACGATTTCCTGCGACGATAATCTTGTCATCATAGATATGCGCAGTTGCGTGTACGCTATTCATCTATTCTTTAAGTTTCTTTGATTCGGTTAATAAGACAACAACACATGAAAAATATCGCCATTATTGGTGCCAGTGGTTACACAGGCGCACAACTGACCGCTTTAATCTATGCAGAAGCAGAACTGACGATTCAGGGTTTGTATGTTTCTGAAAACAGTTTAGATAAAGGTAAGCCTTTAGCGGATTTGTACCCTAGCTATAGCCATATCGCATTAACGCTGTCGCCATTGTCCGATGACGCGAAGGCAAAAATCGTTGCCGAAGCCGATGCCGTGGTGCTAGCGACTGAGCATTCAGTGAGCTTACATTTAGCCGCTTGGTTTTATAGTCAAGGGTTAGCGGTATTCGATTTAAGCGGTGCTTATCGTTTTAGCGATGTGGCGCAATATCCTAAGTGGTATGGCTTTGAGCATGAATATCCTGAAGTTTTAGCCAAAGCTGTGTACGGACTTGCCGAATGGAATGCTAAAGAAATCGCTGCGACTAAGATGATCGCCGTGCCAGGTTGTTATCCAACCGCATCACTTACAGCGTTAAAACCGCTGGCGAGTTTACTGACATCAGCTTATCCGGTGATCAATGCCGTGAGCGGCGTAACGGGTGCGGGTCGCAAAGCGCAGTTACACACCAGTTTTTGTGAAGTGAGCCTGACACCTTACGGCGTATTAGGCCACAGACATCAACCCGAGATCGCCACTCAGCTTGGTCAAGAAGTGATATTTACCCCGCACCTTGGCAACTTTAAGCGTGGCATTTTAGCGACTATTACCGTGCAGCTAAAACCAGGCACTACAACTGCCGATGTGGCAGCGGCCTATAGCGTGTATGACCAGGCGCCATTGGTCACCGTGAAGCACAATCAGTTCCCGAAAGTGGACGATGTGGTGCTGACACCTAACTGCCACTTAGGTTGGAAGTTTGATGAGAATAGCGGTTACTTAGTGGTCGCCAGTGCAATCGATAATTTGATGAAAGGTGCTGCCAGCCAAGCGCTACAATGCATAAAGATTCATTTTAACCTTTAATTGTTCATCCTTATTTAAGAGAGTCGTCAAGATGTCTACAAACAACTCAGTATTAGTTCTTAAAGTGGGCGGCGCGCTGCTGCAGTGTGAAATGGGGATGGCGCGGTTAATGGATACGGCTGCGGCTATGTTAGCCAATGGTCAGCAAGTGTTGATGGTGCATGGCGGCGGCTGTTTAGTGGATGAACAGTTAGCGGCAAACGGCATGGAAACCGTCAAGTTAGAAGGTTTACGGGTGACTCCGCCTGAGCAAATGCCGATTATTGCCGGCGCACTTGCAGGTACTTCGAACAAGATCCTCCAAGGCGCAGCGACTAAAGCTGGGATTGTGAGTGTGGGCATGAGCCTCGCCGATGGCAATACTGTATCGGCAAAGATTAAAGATGAACGTTTAGGCCTAGTGGGTGAAGTGACACCAAAAGATGGCGCTTATCTTAAGTTTATCCTCGCCCAAGGTTGGATGCCGATTTGTAGCTCTATCGCCATGATGGACGATGGCCAAATGCTTAACGTCAATGCTGACCAAGCTGCGACGGCCTTAGCCAAATTAGTGAGCGGCAAGTTAGTTCTGCTGTCGGATGTGTCTGGTGTGCTCGATGGTAAAGGCCAGCTCATTCACAGTTTAAATGGCAAGCAGATAGCAGACCTTGTTAAACAAGGTGTGATCGAAAAGGGAATGAAGGTCAAAGTTGAAGCTGCGCTCGAAGTTGCACAGTGGATGGGGCAGGCGGTTCAAGTTGCCTCGTGGCGTGATGCAAGCCAATTAATCGCATTAGCAAAAGGTGAAGCCGTAGGAACACAAATCCAACCATAAGTGGAGTAGGTTATGAAGCATTTACTATCGATAAAAGAGTTAACCCAGCAGCAGTTACTCGATCTGATTGCCTTGGCAAAAACGATCAAAGCCAATCCGGCAGAGTACCGCCATGCGCTGGATGGCAAGAGTGTGGTGATGTTGTTTGAAAAGCCCTCGCTCAGAACACGCGTTAGCTTTGATATTGGTATTAATAAGCTCGGTGGCCACTGTTTATACCTAGATCAACAAAATGGTGCGCTAGGTCAACGGGAATCGGTTGCTGACTTTGCTGCTAACTTATCTTGCTGGGCCGATGCGATTGTGGCGAGAACCTATTCACACACCACTATCGAACAATTAGCCGAGTTCGGCTCTGTGCCCGTGATCAATGCGCTGTCGGATCTTTATCATCCTTGCCAAGCCTTAGCTGACTTTTTAACACTGGCAGAGCAGTTTGAGGATGTCAGCAAAGCTAAATTAGCTTATGTTGGTGATGGTAATAATGTCACTCACTCGCTGATGTACTGTGCGGCTATTCTCGGTGCTACCATGACAGTGATCTGCCCAGCGGGTCACTTTCCTGATGGCTACGTAGTGGCAGAAGTGCAAGAGCTTGCTAAGCGATATGGCGGTAAGCTGGTACTGACTTCAGATATTGATGCGATTGAAGGTCACGATGCGATTTATACCGATACTTGGATTTCAATGGGCGATCCCACTCCGCTGGCGGATATCAAAGCGAAGTTTGCACCATACCAAGTCAACAAAGCCTTGATGGCGAAAGCGGGCGCTAACTTCTTTATGCATTGTTTGCCCGCCCACCGTGGTGTAGAAGTAACAGATGAAGTGATGGACGGTGCTGGCTCCTTAATTCTGCAACAAGCCGAAAATCGGATGCATGCCCAAAATGCGGTACTGGTAACCTTATTTAGTTAAATTAACCCTGTTTAGCAGCCTGTTTTCTCCTAGGTGAGAAACGAGTCATAGGAATTTAAGATGTCTATCGAGATAAAAAATACTGGCGTGAAAAAAGTGGTTTTAGCCTATTCGGGTGGTCTAGATACCTCGGCCATTATTCCTTGGTTAAAAGAAAACTACGATAACTGTGAAATCATCGCATTCTGCGCCGATGTCGGCCAAGGCGAAGAAGAGCTGGTTGGCTTGACTGAAAAAGCCTTAGCTTCGGGTGCGTCTGAGTGTCATATCGTCGATCTAAAAGAAGAATTCGTTAAAGAATATATCTACCCAACGATCGCGAGCGGTGCGATTTACGAGGGCACTTATTTACTCGGAACATCAATGGCGCGTCCTATCATTGCTAAGGCGCAGGTTGAAGTGGCCCGTAAAGTGGGCGCCGATGCTCTGTGCCACGGTTGTACCGGTAAAGGGAACGATCAAGTGCGTTTCGAAGGTTGCTTCGCCGCATTAGCACCTGATTTAAAAGTGATTGCACCATGGCGTGAATGGACCATGCAGAGCCGCGAAGATCTACTGGCCTATTTAGCTGAACGTGACATTAAGACGTCAGCGTCAGCGACTAAAATCTACAGCCGTGATGCCAACGCTTTCCATATTTCCCATGAAGGCGGTGAGTTAGAAGATCCATGGAACGAGCCAAGCAAAGGTGTGTGGACGCTGACAGCCGATCCTGAAGATGCACCGAACAAGCCTGAATATGTGTCGCTAGAAGTAGAACATGGCCGTGTGACTAAAGTGAATGGTGAAGCGCTAACGCCTTATGCTGCGCTGATGACATTAAACGCCATTGCTGCACCCCATGGTGTGGGTCGTATCGACATCACTGAAAACCGCTTAGTGGGTATGAAGTCTCGTGGCTGTTACGAAACACCCGGCGGCACTGTGATGTTCGCTGCGCTGCGTGCGATTGAAGAGCTCGTACTCGACAAGACTAGCCGTAACTGGCGTGAGCAAGTTGCCGCACAAATGGCGCATCTAGTGTATGACGGCCGTTGGTTCACGCCTCTGTGTAAGTCACTGCTGGCGGCCTCTGAGTCATTGGCTGAGTCAGTTAACGGTGAAGTCGTGGTTAAACTCTACAAAGGCCAAGCGACGGCAGTGAAGAAACGTTCACCTAACAGCTTGTACTCTGAAGCGTTTGCCACTTTCGGTGAAGACCAAGTGTACGATCAAAAACATGCAGAAGGCTTTATCCGCTTGTACTCGTTAGCGAGCCGCATCCGCGCACTCAACGCTAATGACGTTAAGGGTAAGTAATAGGTCGTTTAAGAGGGCGCCTAGCGCCCTTTTTTGTTTCTAGGTTTTGATCCGGTTTTTTGATTCAGATGAGTCGATTTCAAATCAGCAGTGTGTAAGGGGAGTTAGCATGGCTTTATGGGGTGGAAGATTTCAGGGCGAAACGAGCGCGCTATTCAAATTATTCAACGATTCGCTACCCGTGGATTATCGCCTGTTCGAACAGGATGTGGTCGGTTCTATCGCTTGGGCCGATGCGATTGCTAGCGTCGGTATTATTACTGCCACTGAATGCAGCGACTTGAAAAAAGCGCTCAATGATTTGCTGGCGGAAGTGAATGGCGATCCAGCGATTATTCTCGCCTCGGGCGCCGAAGATATTCACAGTTTCGTCGAGTCTGCCTTGATTGCCAAAGTGGGCGATCTCGGTAAAAAATTGCACACTGGCCGTAGCCGTAACGATCAAGTTGCCACCGATTTAAAGCTTTGGTGTCAATCCGAAGGCAAAGCATTACTCGCGCGCCTTCACAGCTTACATGCTGAATTACTGGCGTTGGCAGAACGTGAGTTTGATGCGGTAATGCCGGGTTACACTCACTTGCAGCGCGCCCAACCTGTGACATTTGGCCACTGGTGTTTAGCCTATGTAGAAATGACTGAGCGGGATATCAGCCGTTTAGCCGATGCGTTAACTCGTGCTAACACTTGTCCATTAGGTTCAGGCGCCCTTGCTGGCACAGCTTATAAAATGGATCGCCATGCACTGGCTGCGGCGCTGAACTTTGCCTCGCCGACGCTCAATAGTTTAGACAGTGTGTCAGACAGAGATCACGTGGTTGAACTTTGCTCAACGGCATCGATCAGCATGATGCACTTAAGCCGTATGGCCGAAGATTTAATTTTCTTTAACTCGGGCGAAGCCAACTTTATTTCCTTGAGTGATGAAGTGACCTCGGGTTCATCTTTGATGCCACAAAAGAAAAATCCTGATGCATTAGAGCTTATCCGCGGTAAAACGGGTCGTGTATATGGCAGCTTAGTGGGTATTCTCACCACTATGAAAGCGCTGCCTTTGGCGTACAACAAAGATATGCAGGAAGATAAAGAAGGCCTGTTTGACGTGGTTGATAGCTGGGCAATTTGCCTCGATATGGCGGCGTTAGTGTTATCGGGTTTAGTGGTGAATCGTCCGAATACGCTGTTAGCCGCGCAGCAAGGTTATGCCAATTCAACTGAGCTTGCTGATTATCTCGTGTCTAAAGGTATGCCTTTCCGTGAGGCGCACCATGTTGTGGGTGAAGTCGTGGTTGCTGCGATAGCGAAGCAAATTCCGCTCGAGGATTTCTCCTTGGCTGAATTAAAAACTTTTGCCGCCATCATTGAAGATGATGTCTATCCAAACCTGACTATTGAAGCTTGTTTAGCGAAACGCGATGTGCTTGGTGGGACAGCACTGCCGCAAATTCAGCAGGCGATAGCGGCTAAAAAAGCCCGCTAAGGCGAGTTGTTTAAATCAACAAGCCAATAAAAAAACGCGACTTAAGGTCGCGTTTTTTATTGGGTCATTCAACGTATCGGCAATGACTTTCTATGACTCGTTTATTGGAATAAATCATCGGTTGGTGCATCGATGAATAAATTGTTTTCATCCTGCGTTTCGCTGATGTATTCCTTCGGCTCTGTACCTGAAATAAAGTACTCGAACGCACTTGTATAGTCGGTTTTTCGAGTAAGTTTACCCGTCGCTAAATCGATGCGTACCGAAACTATGCCTTCTGGTGGAATCGAGGTTGTTTCAGGTGTGCCTTGTAAGACACTGTTCATAAACTCGTTCCAGCCCGGACCTGCAGTTTTCGCGCCCGCTTCGGCGCCAGTTATCTGATCTTTTTCGCCATTGGCGTTCCATGCTGTTCTGCCTAGTTGTCGACCGTGATCGTCGAAACCAACCCAGAATGTACTAGTGAGTATCGGGCTAAATCCACTGAACCACGTATCGCGAGATTCGTTAGTTGTACCCGTTTTACCTGCAATATCATGACGCTTTATCAATCTTGCCGCGCGCCAAGCTGTACCTTGCCAACCCGTGCCTTTACTCCAATCGCCGCCACCCCAGATCACGCTCTTTAATGCTTCGGTGATGAGGAATGCCGTTTGTTCTGAAATGATCTGAGGTGCAAAGCGACCCGTTTGCTCAAAACACTGGGCAATAGGTGCACTCGATTCAGCGCTAGAGTCTCCACTAACACTGAACGCCATAGGATCGCTTGGTGTAAATGGTTGACTAAGACTTTGGCTAGGCTTACAGGCCAATGTTGGATTCGCTTTTTCAATCACATTACCGTAGGCATCTTCGACGCGATCGATATAGAAAGGTTCGAGTAAGAAACCGCCGTTAGCAAACACGTTAAATGCAGTGACCACTTGTAATGGCGTTACAGAAGACGAACCTAATGCAATCGACTCGTTACGCGGTAAGTCATTAGGGTCGAAACCAAATTTAATCAATTCTGCAATGGTGGCATCGAGTCCGACATGGCGCATTGCACGCACAGACATCACGTTGATTGATTGCGCTAAGCCCACGCGTAAACGGGTTGGGCCGCCATAGATATCTGGCGAGTTTTTAGGGCGCCATGCGGTGCCTTGGCTGATATCGGGTTTATTGATCGGTGCATTGTTGATGAGGGTCGCTAAGGTAAAGCCTTTCTCTAATGCGCCAGCATAGATGAAAGGTTTGATGTTCGAACCTAATTGGCGTTTTGCTTGAGTGACGCGGTTGTATTGGCTTTGGCTAAAGCTATATCCGCCAACTAGAGATCGAATCGCACCATTTTGTGGGTCGAGTGACACAGTCGCGCTGGCAACTTCTGGTACTTGCGATAACTGCAAATATTGGCCGTTATCACGGATCCAAATACGCTCACCAACCTTGAGCATGTCAGAAGCTGACTTAGGTACACTGCCTTGACGCTTATCGGTAATAAACTTACGCGCCCACTTCAAACCATCCCAAGCAATGATTTTAGTTTCGCCCTTGGCGGTCATGACGCTGGCTTGTTGATCTGCCACGCTGATGACGGCTGCGGGTTGCAGTTCTTGAATCGAAGCCACCTTAGCCAGTTCAGCCTTGATTTGAGCTTGTTCTGGTTTCTCGTCTGTCCACAACACAGCGGCAGGACCACGATAGCCATGACGCTCATCATAGGCATAAACGTTATTGCGTAGCGCTTGTTGAGCCTTCAGTTGTATATCCGATGAAATGGTCGTGTAGACGTTGTAGCCATTGGTATAGGCTTCTTCTTCACCGTACTTTTGTACCATATAATCCCGTGCCATCTCAGAAATATACGGGGCATAGAGATCAATTTCGGCGCCATGGTATTTAGCAATCAGCGGTTCTTGTAAAGCGGCTTGGTATTCAGCTTGGCTGATATAACCTACTTCATTCATCCGCATGAGAACGACATTACGGCGAGCGACAGCACGAGAAGGTGAGGTCACAGGGTTGAGTGTTGAAGGCGCTTTGGGTAAGCCGGCGATCATACTCATTTCTGAGAGTGTAAGATCTTTAACATCTTTACCAAAATAAACCTGTGCAGCGGCACCAACACCATAGGCGCGTTGGCCTAAGTAAATGCGGTTCACATAGAGTTCTAAAATCTCATCTTTGGTAAGTAATTCTTCAATGTGATAGGAAATAAAGATCTCCTTCACTTTACGAATAATCGTTTTGTCGCGGGTTAAGAAGAAGTTACGTGCGACCTGCATGGTAATGGTACTCGCACCTTGCTTCTTTTCTCCTGTGGTTAGCATGACTAATGCTGCGCGAAGTACGCCAACAGGATCAATACCACCATGTTCGTAAAAACGCGCATCTTCAGTTGCAATAAATGCTTGAAGCAAGGGTTTTGGTACTTCGTCTAGCTTCAATGGAATGCGACGCTTCTCACCAAATTGTGAAATAAGTTTGCCGTCACTGCTGTAAATGCGTAAAGGTGTTTGAAGTTGCACATTTTTTAGTGTTGAAACATCCGGCAAATCCGGCAAAACATAAAAGTATGCTGCCACAATGGCGCCTACGCCTAAAAGGGCTAGACTGAATAGTGCTATAACAATACGTTTTAACCACTTCACCAAAATTTATCCTAATGTTCCGTTAAGTGCGACAGTATATAAGGCGTACACCTCTTGGTGAAGTAAAAACGTGAGAAGCCTAAAATAGCATTTGTAAAATGACGAAACATTCGATACAAGTAAGTATAACAAGTTGATTTTGTGCTAATCTCTTTTACTGAAATATAAATAAAAAAGTGACAATGGATATGCTTTCAAATTTATGGAAGCGTCAGGCTCCGCAGATGGTCGGAATCGATATCGGTTCCCATGAAGTTAAGGCCATTTTGTTGAGTAAGACTGCTGATGGATACAAGATAGTGAGTCATGCGGCGGTACCTATTAAAAAAGGGGCCGTTAACGATCATGATATTCGTGATGCTGATGCCGTTGTCGAATGCCTTAGGCAAATAAAACGTAATTTACCTAAATCGGTTAAATATGCTGCGGTTTGTGTTTCAGGCTCTGCAGTCATGACTAAAGTCATTTACATGGACGCCTCGCTGAGCGAGGAGGAAATGGAAGCACAGATCGAAATCGAAGCCGATAACCTTATTCCGTATTCACTCGATGAAGTCAGCATAGATTTTGAAACCCTCAGTGTAAACAGTACAGATCCTACCAAAGTGGATGTGTTGTTGAGCGCATGCCGCACCGACAATATTGATGTCAGAGTCGATGCGCTCGATAGTGTAGAACTTGAGGCTAAAGTGGTTGATGTAGAAGGTTATGCTTTAGGTCGTGCAGCTGAATTAATTCTGGCGCAGCTACCCGAAGGAGCGAAACATAAGGCCGTTGCTATGGTCGATATTGGCGCCAATATGACGACTTTTTCTGTAGTTGAAGCGGGAGAGACGACTTTTATTCGTGAACAAGCCTTCGGAGGTGAGCAATTTACTCAGTCAATATTATCCTTTTATGGCATGTCTTATGATCAAGCCGAAAAAGCAAAAATTGAAGGCGACCTACCACGAAATTATATGTTTGAAGTCCTATCACCTTTCCAAACTCAGCTATTACAACAAATAAAACGTACGCTGCAAATCTATTGTACTTCGAGTGGAAAAGATAAAGTTGACTACCTCGTATTATGTGGTGGGACCTCTAAATTAGAAGGTATGGCCAATTTACTGACGAATGAATTGGGGGTCCACACTATTATTGCCGATCCTTTTCAAGGGTGCCTGCATGCTGATGAGTCGGTTAAAACTGTACTGCAACCTACAATCAGTAAATATATGGTTGCATGTGGCTTAGCATTGAGGAGTTACGGTCAATGGCGAACATAAACCTACTCCCTTGGCGAGAAGAGGCGAGAGAAAAACAAAAGCGCGATTATATTGGTATTCTAGCTGCGGTATTTTTAGCGTCGGCAATCTTGGTTTATGTGGCTGTATCTCTTTTGGACGTGATGACTGATGAGCAAAAAGCGCGTAATGCCTATTTGCAATCGGAAATTAGCCTGCTAGAAACACAAATTTCTGAGATTAAGAAGATTACCGAGCGTAAGAAGGATATTGAACGCCGCACCGAAATTATTTTGAATTTACAACAATCCCGTAATTTACCGACCCATGTGCTAGATGAGTTAGTGCGAATTGTGCCCCCAGGAATCTACCTTTCTAGCTTAGAGAAAAAGGGCAGCTTGTTACTGATTGAAGGACGCAGTGAATCAAATAATAACGTTGCCAATATGATGCGTAAGGTTAAGACCTCGGAGTGGCTAACCGATCCCAATATGCAGTCGATTGTGACTCAAAATGAAGAATTACGGCAATTACAGCGATTCAGTTTAAGAGTCACGATTAAAGGCGCGAATGTGGGCGAGCCTGAGAAAATGACAAAAGGAGCGAGTAAATGAAACTCGATCTAAGTCAATTCAATGATATCGATTTTGAAAATATTGGTGGTTGGCCTAACCAAGTTAAAAGTTTTTTCGCGATCCTATTGGCACTGTGTGTTTTTGCAGCGGGTTATTTCTTAGTCGTTTCAGATTCGATTGACTCTTATACCGCAGAGCAAGATAGGGAATTTCAACTCAGAGATGATTTTAAGAATAAGTATCAACTCGCAGCAAATTTAAAACTTTATCGTGAGCAGTTAGCAACGATGGAAGTGCAATTTGCCGAGTTACTGAAGATGCTACCCTCTGAGAATGAAATGCCAGGCTTGCTAGATGATTTAACCTTTGTCGCCACCGATGCAGGACTTCGAATTAAGAGTTTAGATTGGGAGCCGGAAATTCAGCGGGATTTTTATATTGAATTCCCCATTAAAATGTCTGTTACAGGTGATTATCACCAGCTAGGTAATATGGTAAGTGGCGTAGCAAAACTGCCGCGTATTGTCAGTCTGCATGATTTTACGATTAAGCGCGATGATGCTGGTAACTTAGCCATGGATATTTTAGCTAAGACCTATCGCTTTAAAGAAGGGGCTGAATTACCGCCTGAAAACTCTGCTAACAAACAGGGGAAGAAATAATGAAATTCTTACCTCTATTGGCGTTGAGTCTTTTTTTAATGGGTTGTGTTGGCGATCGCAGTGATTTAGAGCTATTTGTTACTACAACTAAAGCGCAACACGTTGCTCATATTCCACCTTTAAAAGAACCGCCAAAGTTTGAGCACTTTGCCTACCAGGCAGAGTTAATGCGTAGCCCATTTGTACCTCCTTCACGTGAATTAACTGAAGAGGTTGTTGATACCAGCAAAGATTGTTTACAACCAGATTTAAAGCGTCGAAAAGGGCGGTTAGAAACTTATCCTTTAGATAATTTAAAAATGCGCGGCACCTTAAGTGAAGCCGATACGACTTGGGCACTAGTCGAAACAAACGATGGCAGTGTGTATCGGATGGGCGTTGGTGAGTATTTAGGTCTGTTTAATGGACGCATTTCTAAAGTTACTTCACAAAATGTCGAAGTAGTAGAATTAATTCCAGATGGTTCTGGTTGTTGGTCCGAAAGGACAAGCAATTTAGAACTTTCTGGAGAATAACGAGCGAAGGATGAGGGAATAATGAAATCTTCTGCCGCGATAAAAGTCCCGTTAATTTCTTCAGGCTTAATCAAGTCTGTTATAGGGATCGCACTGGTATTTGGAATTTTGCCATCGAGTTTTGCGGCAAATCGATTAATGGATGTTAAATACCATGCTCTGGTTGATCATCAATTGGAGCTAGAATTGGTCTTTGAAGATGCGGTCGCTCCGCCTGCAATAGATTCAAATGCTTCGCCCGCCGAGCTAGTGCTGACCTTCGATAATAGTATCTCGGGTTTATCTAAGGATCGTTTACCTATTAATCAGGTTGGGGTTGCAGATATCACCACTGAGCAGCAAGATACCCAACTAAAAGTCATCTTAGGTATGTCCAAAGTGAAACCTTACCAAGGTTCAGTAATGGGCAATTCATATCGGCTTACGATTAACGATGAAGTGTCAGGGACTCAAGCCCAAGCTGAAAACCCCTTCGTTAATAGCATTAAAAATATCGATTTCCGTCGTAATGATAATGGTGGCGGTGAGTTATTGGTCTATCTAAATAATCGCTCGGTTGCGGCTAATGTCGAGCAAGTGGGCGCTAAGCTTGAAGTGAAGTTGTATAACACAGATATTAATAACGATCTTCTGTATGTTATGGATGTGAAAGACTTCTCCACACCAGTAAAAAGCTTCGAGACATTTAAAGAAGATTTAACAGCGCGTATTGTCGTTGATATTGCGGGTGAATATGATTTCACTTACAAGCAAGAAGATAATCTCTTTAGACTTTCAATGAATAAAGTCGAGAGAGTCGCCGCCAAGAAAGATGTTAAAAAATACAATGGCCGTACCTTGTCGCTTAACTTTCAAAATATCCCTGTACGGACTGTGCTGCAAATCATTGCCGACTATAACAATTTTAACTTAGTCACCAGTGATACTGTGGAAGGCAATATCACTTTAAGATTGGATGATGTGCCTTGGGATCAAGCTTTAGAACTAATTCTTCAAACCAAAGGATTAGATAAGCGTATCGAAGGTAATATCTTAATGGTGGCGCCGAGCGAAGAGCTGGCAATTCGTGAAAGCCAAAACCTCAAAAACAAACAAGAGGTTAAAGAGTTAGCACCGCTCTATTCCGAGTATTTACAAATTAACTACGCGAAAGCGGTCGATATTGCAGAGTTATTAAAAAGCACGGATTCGAGCTTACTTTCACCACGAGGTTCAGTCGCGGTCGATGAACGTACCAACACTGTACTGGTGAAAGATACGGCTGAAACGATTGAGAACATCCACCGCTTAGTTGAAGTGCTCGATATCCCTATCCGCCAAGTGTTGATCGAGTCACGTATGGTGACTGTAAAAGATGATGTCTCCGAAGACTTAGGTATTCGTTGGGGTGTCACAGACCAACAAGGTAGCAAGGGAACTTCTGGCACATTAGAAGGTGCACAGAATATTGCCAACGGAATTATCCCCACCCCCGATCAGCGTTTAAATGTTAACTTACCCGCGGCAGCAACTAATCCAGCGAGTATTGCTTTTCATGTCGCTAAATTGGCAGATGGAACCATTCTAGATTTGGAATTAAGTGCGTTAGAGCAAGAAAACAAAGGTGAGATCATCGCTAGCCCTCGTATTACCACCTCTAACCAAAAGGCGGCCTATATTGAGCAAGGTGTCGAGATCCCTTATGTGCAGTCGACTTCGAGTGGTGCAACGTCAGTCACGTTTAAGAAGGCGGTGTTGTCTCTACGGGTTACACCACAAATTACGCCTGATAACCGAGTCATTTTAGATTTAGAAATCACTCAAGATTCTCAGGGTAAAACCGTTGATACTCCAACGGGTCCCGCAGTGGCCATCGATACTCAACGTATCGGCACCCAAGTGCTCGTTAATAACGGCGAAACCATAGTGCTTGGTGGCATTTATCAACAAAATTTGATTAGCCGTGTGAGTAAAGTGCCAATTCTAGGTGATATTCCTTTGGTAGGTTTCCTGTTTAGGAACACAACAGACAAAAATGAGCGTCAAGAGCTACTTATTTTCGTCACCCCCAAAATAGTCGGTGAGAAGATCTAAGCACTTGCTATGTATCGACTAAAGCCAGCAGTTATTGCTGGCTTTATTATTACTGTTATACAATTCTTTGCATAAATAGCGCACATGGCTTGCCATAGTAGACCCTAAGCTGAGATAATCCTCGGTCAAGTCTCATAAGAGCAAGGTAACATATAGGTCGGCTTGATTTTGAGTCGATATAGGCATACTTTTCAATAAGATTCAGACGTACAAGAAATGGCTGAAAAACGTAATATTTTTCTGGTAGGCCCTATGGGCGCAGGTAAAAGCACAATTGGCCGCCATCTGGCGCAAATGCTGCATTTAGAATTCCACGATTCAGATCAAGAGATTGAGCAACGCACAGGCGCTGATATTGCTTGGGTGTTTGACGTCGAAGGTGAAGAAGGCTTCCGTCGTCGTGAAGCTCAGGTTATTGCTGATTTGTCTGAAAAACAAGGTATCGTCCTTGCCACCGGTGGTGGTTCAGTACAAAGCAAAGATATCCGTAATCATCTGTCTGCTCGTGGCATTGTGGTTTATCTGGAAACCACTATCGACAAACAGGTCGCTCGTACTCAAAGAGACAAGCGACGCCCATTATTGCAAGTGGATGATCCTCGAGAAGTGTTGGAGAATCTTGCAGAGATCCGTAATCCATTGTACGAAGAAATTGCCGATGTGATTGTCAAAACCGATGATCAAAGCGCAAAGATTGTCGCCAATCAGATCATTGAGCAATTAGGTTTTTAGGCAGAATTTATGAAGCAAATTCAGGTTGATTTAGGTGTACGTAGTTATCCCATTTACATTGGCCAGAATTTGATGAGTGATGGCGAGACCTTGTCTCGCTACCTGCTTAAAAAACGTATTCTTATCGTCACCAATGATACTGTCGCGCCTTTGTATCTTAAACAGATACAAGAGACGATGGCTTCGTTTGGTGAGGTAGAGAGTGTTATCCTCCCCGATGGCGAACAATTCAAAGACTTAGCGCATCTAGATACTATTTTTACTGCATTGCTGCAGCAAAACTATGGTCGAGATTCTGTGCTGGTGGCTTTGGGTGGCGGCGTAATTGGTGATATGACGGGCTTTGCCGCGGCATGTTATCAACGTGGGATTGATTTTATTCAAATTCCGACAACTTTATTGTCGCAGGTGGATTCTTCCGTCGGCGGTAAAACGGCTGTTAACCATCCTCTTGGTAAAAACATGATTGGGGCCTTTTATCAGCCACAAATCGTGCTTATCGATACTTTATGTTTACATACGCTTCCAGCGCGCGAGTTTGCGGCGGGAATGGCGGAAGTCATCAAGTATGGCATCATGTGGGATGCTGATTTTTTTCAATGGCTTGAAGATAATGTAACGGCACTAAAAACCTTAGATGCCCAAGCATTGGTTTATGCTATCTCCCGTTGCTGTGAGATTAAGGCTGATGTGGTTAGCCAAGACGAAACTGAGCAAGGTGTTCGTGCTTTATTGAATCTGGGTCATACCTTTGGTCACGCGATTGAAGCCGAAATGGGCTACGGTAATTGGTTGCATGGTGAAGCCGTGTCAGCTGGCACAGTCCTTGCTGCTAAAACAGCTAAGGCACTGGGGCTTATCGATGAGTCAATAGTTTGTCGTATCATACAGTTACTACAAGCTTTTGATCTTCCAGTGAGTGCGCCGGAATCTATGGATTTCGACAGTTTCATTCAACATATGCGACGCGATAAAAAAGTTTTAGGCGGTCAGATTCGACTGGTGCTCCCAACGGCAATAGGCCGCGCGGATGTGTTTAGTCAAGTCACAGAATCTACCCTTGAACAGGTTATTCGCTGCGCATAAACACTGTGTGGTGGGCGAGTGACGTTTCAGGGTTCTGTCTTGCTTCCTTCTCAGGAAGCCCTCATACAAAGAATGCATCATGTTGCCAGTTATAGCGATCAGCTACTGGTGCTTTCTGGTATCAGCGGTTCAGGAAAAACCACCTTAGTGACCGGATTAGCGACCGATTTTGACGAGTCAAATGCAGCATTTGTGATTTGCCCTATGCATGCCGATAACGCTGAAATCCGCCGTAAAATTTTGGTCCAGTTAATTTCATCCCCGATTTTTGACGACGATATTCCCCTCGCTGATACCCTGTTGCGGCTTGCTAGCACGCAAACTAAACCCTTACATATCATTATCGATGATGCGCATTTATTGCCTAAGGCTTTGTGGGCTGAGTGCATTATTCTCAATCAAATTCAGTGTGCGGGTAAGAATATTGCCGTCACACTCACGGTTCCACCGGCATTTTTAGCAGATCTACTTCCACAATTACCGGAGCAGTTACGGCGGCAGATATTGCCTATCAGTATTGAGCCGTTAACTATGCCTGAGCGTGAGGCCTTGTATCAAACGCTACTGAGATACAGCGAACAAAATCCTTTTACCCCAAGGGAAATTGTGCGCAGTCAGCTTGAGAAGCAAACGGGTACGCCGGAGGAAGTGGTTAATTTATTAGATAAAGCCTTGCATAGCGCGCCTGAGAAGACATCTTCCTTGGTGAAATATAAAGCTGTGATGGTGACTGCTGTGAGTATGTTACTCGCCTTAGGCATTTGGTTTGGCGTTACTCAGCCTTTTTCTGAGGAGCAAGCCTTAGAGGCTGCGACTTATCCTGCGATAGATTCACCCGCCTTTTTGTCCTACGGGCAAAAAGTCTTAACGCCCTATTTTACGCTGCGCGCTGAGCAACTGAAGCTCGCCGCGGAGACTGCGAAAGTTATTGAAATCGAGACGGCAGAAGAAGCCAAAACTGAGCAAGCCGTCGATCCCTTAAGTGAATTCCACGGTGAAGCGCCACATCCCATGCCTGACGATGCTGCCTTAGTGAGTGTGGGTGAAGTGAGTAGCAAGTCTTTTGGTGAGGATAAGCCGCCTGAGGATACTGAACCACAAGCTAAAGCGGCTCAGACTCAACCCGCAACCATTGATGCTGCAAAGGCCGATAAGCCGGTAGCTAAAGCGGGCTTGGATACGCAAAAGCCGCTCAAAGGTTACACAATACAGATTGCCAGTGTTGCTCAGTTGGACACCCTGCGTGCAACATTAAAGAGTATTGAGCATCTTGAGGGCGTTCGCGTTGCACAACATAAGCAGCGTTGGGTTGTCCTTGTTGGCAACTACAGCAATAGCAAGTCAGCTTCGAATGCCGCCGCACAATTGGTTAAAGAGTATCATCTCGATCAACCTTGGGTTCGCAAATGGGCCGATTTGAAAGATTATCAACTAGAAGAAAGTCTGCCAAATCGTGAAATTTCAGAATAAACAGAGTACAATCATGGCCTTTATTTTTGTCGGCATTCATCAAGTTAAATGATAAAAAAACACAGAGCCTTCCTTAAGTGGGCTGGCGGTAAATTTAAATTGGTGGATGAATTGGCCAGTTATTTACCTACTGGAGACCGTTTGGTCGAGCCATTCGTGGGTGCAGGATCCGTTTTCTTAAATACGGATTATCCTAGCTATCTGCTCTGTGACATTAATCAGGATTTGATCGAGTTATACCAGATTGTGAAGCATCAACCAGAAGCTTACATTGCTGCAGCTAAGGCGTTGTTTGTTGATGAGATGAATCAAAAAGATGCTTACTATAAGGTGCGGACCGACTTTAATAAATGCCGTGACCCTTTCCAGCGTTCCGTGTATTTCCTCTATCTAAACCGTCATGGTTTTAATGGTTTATGTCGTTATAACCGTAAGGGCGGTTTCAATGTGCCTTTTGGTTCCTATAAAAAGCCGTATTTCCCCGAAAAGGAAATCTGGGCCTTTTCTGAAAAAGCGCAACGTGCCGAGTTTAAATGCATAGGCTATGAAAAAGCCTTCGAGCAGACACGTAGCGGCGATGTGGTTTATTGCGATCCACCTTATGCGCCATTGTCGACTACATCCAGTTTTACGACATATGTTGGTGCAGGTTTTAGTCTAGACGATCAAGCACTTCTGGCCCGTCATTCTCGCCATACAGCACTGGAGCGTGGCATTCCGGTATTGATCAGTAATCATGATATTCCATTGACTCGCGAGTTATACCGCGGCGCTCACTTAGCGACAATCCAAGTGCAACGTAACATTAGCCAAAATGGCAGTGGCCGGAACAAGGTGGATGAGTTGATGGCGTTATATGATGAAAATTACGATCCAAAGGATGACTAGGTTCGACATAGCCTACGTTCAGCTAAGCACTTGTCCTACGAGAAACATCAGACTTGCCACTAAAACGATTGCCAATACGATTCCCATAGCTATGTAAGGTAATGGTGAACCCGTTTGGAAGTCTTTTTTACGATTTTCGTCAGTCTGTACCCCGAAAAAGGCGGCGACGGTACTGTGGAATACTTGCCAGATACGGCTAAGCATTAATAGGCGAGATGCGATGTAGTGGGCTTGAGGTCATCCATAGGTTTATCTTGATGGCCGTGTAATAGCTCAAGCAGATCGACAAAGTGGAACTGACTCGAACGGTTTTTTCCTGTGAGCCACGTTTTCCAACTTAGGGTTTGTGCTTGATCGGCGCAGCGATTATTAGGATGACTACTAGGCAGAGCATTATTGTAACGGGTGTCACTGCTACAAGCGCATGAAGCTGTTTCGATATTTTCCGTAAGTTTTTCAACGCCAAAAGTTAACGAGGCCACGACAACAGCAGTGAATGCCAACATCATAGATGACTTAAATGTCACTGACTTAACATAGTATGAAAACAAACTAAACCGCCCCTTCATAACGCTTCCTTTGAAATGAACCAGCATTGCGCCTCGAGTATAACAAACTCGCCTAGTTTATGAACAAAAATTTATCAATTGCCGCCAAAATGCTCGAAAATATTAGCTTATTTTACCGAATCCAAGCCCCAATTGACTGCGATAGTTACAGAATGTGCTGCTTTGCTGACACGGGCATCGCGTATCAATTGCCAGAAATGTGGCTTTAGCTATAGAGGCTTAGCTTGGCTCAGGGTAAAATAAAGCACTTTTTATCCAAATAGCAGCGAGTGTTTTATGCGTCCATTCTTGATTGCTCCATCGATTTTATCTGCCGATTTTGCCCGTTTGGGCGATGATGTAAAAGCCGTGTTAGATGCGGGGACCGACGTAGTGCATTTTGATGTGATGGATAATCACTATGTTCCTAACTTAACGATTGGCCCTATGGTATGCCAGGCACTGCGTAATTATGGTATTACCGCCGATATTGATGTGCATTTGATGGTTAAGCCAGTTGACCGTATCGTGCCTGATTTTGCTAAAGCGGGCGCATCTATTATTACTTTCCATCCAGAAGCCTCAGAGCACGTCGATCGCACACTTCAGTTGATCAAAGAATGTGGCTGTAAAGCGGGTCTCGTGTTTAATCCTGCTACACCACTGCATTATCTCGACCATGTGATGGATAAGCTGGATGTGATTCTGTTGATGTCGGTCAACCCTGGTTTTGGCGGGCAATCTTTTATTCCATCGACCTTAGATAAGCTGCGTCAAGTGCGTGCGCGTATCGATGCCAGTGGTTTTGATATTCGATTAGAAGTGGATGGCGGCGTTAAGGTCGACAATATTGCTGAAATCGCCGCCGCCGGTGCCGACATGTTTGTTGCGGGTTCTGCCATTTTCGGCAAGCCAGATTACAAAACCGTTGTTGATGAGATGCGTGCCGAACTTGCTAAAGTTGGGGCATAGGTATGTGGGATAAGATTAAAGCGATAGCGTTTGATCTTGATGGCACGCTGATCGACAGTGTGCCGGACCTAGCCGTTGCCACGCAGGAAGCCTTAGCCGAGTTAGGTTTGAAGAGCTGCTCTGAGGCCCAAGTGCGTACTTGGGTCGGTAACGGTGCCGAAATGTTAATGCGCCGCGCCATGGCCCATGCCTTGGGAGCGGATGTTGAGCAAACCGCACTGGATGCGGCCATGCCGATCTTTATGCATCACTATCAAGAGAATCTTGAAAAACACAGTGCGCTGTATAGTGACGTGCATCAAGTACTGCAAACCTTGTTCGATGCAGGTTTTAAGCTCGCCGTTGTCACCAATAAACCCTATCGTTTTACCTTGCCATTACTCAATGCCTTTGGGATTAATGACTTTTTCAGCTTAGTGTTAGGTGGCGATACCCTAGCTAAGATGAAGCCCGATCCTTTGCCGCTACAGCACTTATTGCATGAGTGGCAATTGGATAAAGAGGCGTTATTGATGGTCGGCGACTCTAAAAACGACATTTTAGCGGCGAAAGCGGCTGGGATAGCGTCAATCGGCTTGACCTACGGCTACAACTACGGTGAAGATATTGGGCTCAGTGGCCCAGATGCCGTATGTGAGCAATTTAGTGAAATTTTGAACTGGGTAAAACCTACCAAGTAATAGGTGTTTACCCGTTCTTTAGTCGATTTTTTTATAGTCTTTTTATATATAGATAGTGGAGCAATGACGTAATGACCAAACCCATAGTACTCAGCGGTGCACAGCCGTCCGGCGAATTAACCATAGGTAACTACATGGGTGCATTGCGTCAATGGGTTGCGATGCAAGATAGCCACGACTGCCTCTATTGTGTGGTCGACTTGCATGCCATTACCGTGCGTCAAGATCCTAAAGCGTTGCGCGAAGCCTGTTTAGACACTTTAGCCCTGTATTTGGCCTGTGGCGTCGATCCTAAAAAGAGCACAGTGTTTATCCAGTCACAAGTGCCACAACATACCCAATTAGGTTGGGCACTAAACTGCTACACCCAAATGGGCGAGTTGAGCCGCATGACGCAGTTTAAAGATAAGTCACAAAAGCATGCTAACAACATCAACGTGGGTCTGTTTGGTTACCCTGTGCTGATGGCGGCGGATATTCTGATTTATCAAGCGAACGAAATCCCAGTTGGTCAAGATCAGAAGCAACACCTTGAGTTAACTCGTGATATCGCGACTCGCTTCAACAATGCCTACGGTGATACTTTCACCATTCCTGAGCCATTTATTCCTGAACATGGCGCGAAAGTGATGTCGTTGCAGGAGCCGTTGAAGAAGATGTCTAAGTCAGACGAGAACCGTAATAACGTCATCGGCCTGCTAGAAGATCCAAAAGCTGTGCTGAAAAAGCTGAAAAAAGCCATGACAGACAGCGATGAGCCGCCAGTCGTGCGTTTCGATATGGACAATAAGCCAGGCGTTTCTAACCTGCTGAGTCTCATGTCGGGTGTGACGGGGCAAAGTATTGCAAGCCTAGAAGCCGAGTTTGAAGGCAAGATGTATGGCCATTTGAAAGGGGC
The DNA here is from genome assembly GCF_031931965.1 of Shewanella sp. SP2S2-6. Lineage (NCBI taxonomy): Bacteria > Pseudomonadati > Pseudomonadota > Gammaproteobacteria > Alteromonadales > Shewanellaceae > Shewanella > Shewanella sp. SP2S2-6. Next base: position 26,270 of record NZ_JAUOEQ010000052.1, read on the forward strand.
AGCAGGCGAAGCGGTTGTGAGCATGTTAGCGCCGCTGCAAGAGCGTTACCGCACGATTCGTGCCGACCGTGCTTACTTAGACCAAGTGATGAAAGCTGGCGCTGAAAGTGCGCAGGCGCGCGCCGAAGTGACATTGAAGAAAGTGTACGAGAAGATTGGTTTGTTAGTGTAATCAATCGAT
>NZ_JAUOEQ010000053.1:0-24797 GCF_031931965.1 Shewanella sp. SP2S2-6
TTGACTTACGTCAAACGGCTCAACGAATTCTGTTCGACCCCTATTTATTCGAAAATAAGTAGTAAGTCTTTGTACATATTGCTATGAACACTCATCACTCTCGTGAAAGAATTGGTTGATTTAAATTTTGACTGCCAACCCGAAGGTTAAGCAGTTTCGATTAACTCAACACCTGTGAGTGTCCACACAGATTTGCTTGATAAATTGTTAAAGAGCGTTGACCACACACTGAGTTTTCAGCGGGTCAGGGCTGCGTATTCTACGCATTCCCGTTAGTGCGTCAAGTAGTTTTTTCAACTTTCTCAACACTCATCGTTTAGCTTGCTAACCGATGAACTGCTTGGCTTTCTTTGCTTAACTTGCGTTACGCTGTCTGCCGTGTCAGTGGATGCGCATTATAGGGAGATTGAGAAAGTCCGCAAGGGCTTTTTTGAGAAAAATGGATCTTTTTTTAATACTTTCAGTTAGTCACACAATACCCCCACTTTATCCTCAGACTTATCCACAAAATGGGTTTTAACGGTTAAATTTGCTACAGCGATGGCTTTGCTTTAATGGCTATCGATAAGAGTGAAATGATGTTCAATGGGGAATAACGACGATTAGCTATATGATTAGCTATATAAAGAAGAGTAAGAATGTAATCCGGATTACACGAGAGTCGCGCTAGGCTAATTAAAGAGGAAATAAAAAGGCAACTTAGATAAGTTGCCTTTAGTGTGCGTTCTATTCTACTTATTAAGTAGGCTTAATCTGTCAGCAGATTAACTTAACTTGCCGTGACATTGTTTGTACTTGCGACCTGAGCCACAAGGACAAGGATCGTTACGACCCACTTTCTCACCATCACGGATCATCGGCGCTTGCGCAGTGACAGCTTCATGCTCATCACTACTGCCAACAAGCGACTCTGCAGCTGCGTGTTGATAGTCGCGCTGGATCTTGGCATCTTCTTCACGACGACGCGCTTCCATTTCTTCCACATCTGACTGAGCTTGAACTTGTACTTTCGACAGCACACTGATGACGTCATGTTTCAAGGTGTTCAACAGTTGTTGGAATAACTCAAACGACTCACGCTTATATTCTTGCTTTGGATTTTTCTGTGCGTAACCACGTAAGTGGATACCTTGACGCAGATGGTCCATCGCCGCTAAGTGTTCTTTCCACAGACCATCGAGCGTTTGTAGCATAACGGCTTTCTCGAACTGGCGTAGCACTTGCGCGCCAACCATTTCTTCTTTTGCCTTATACGCATCGCCCCAAGCAGTGATAATACGCTCACGCAGACTCTCTTCATGCAGATCGTCTTCTTTATCTAACCATTCCTGGATAGGTAGTTTGAGCATAAACTCTTGGTGTAGACGTTGCTCTAAACCTGGGATATCCCACAGCTCTTCTACTGATTGTGGTGGAATATACTGATCGATGACCGCACCAATCACATCGTCTTGAATGTTTTGGATAGTATCTTCAATACTTTCCGCATCCATCAACTCGTTGCGCTGAGCGTAAACCACTTGGCGTTGATCGTTAGCGACGTCATCAAATTCAAGTAATTGCTTACGAATATCGAAGTTACGTGCTTCAACTTTACGTTGAGCGTTTTCGATTGCACGAGACACCCATGGATGCTCGATGGCTTCGCCTTCTTCCATACCCAGCTTTTTCATCATGCCAGAGACACGATCCGAGGCGAAGATGCGCATTAAGCTATCTTCCATCGACAGGTAGAAACGTGATGAACCCGCGTCACCTTGACGACCCGCACGACCACGTAACTGATTGTCGATACGGCGTGATTCGTGACGTTCGGTACCTAGGATGTGCAAACCACCCGCGGCGACGACTTCATCATGACGAATTTGCCAATCGGCTTTGATCTTAGCTTTTTGCTCAGCGGTTGGATTATCGAGTTCATCGATTTCCATGTTCCAGTTGCCGCCAAGCACGATATCGGTACCACGACCTGCCATGTTAGTGGCAATGGTCACTGAACCAGTACGGCCAGCTTGCGCGACGATTTCAGCTTCTCGTTCGTGGAATTTAGCATTTAAGACTTCGTGCGGGATCTTTTCCTGCACCATTAAGCGCGCTAACAGTTCAGACTGTTCGATTGAGACTGTACCCACCAATACTGGCTGACCACGTTCGCGGCAATCTTTAATGTCTTTGATGATAGCTTGATATTTTTCATCGGCGGTCAGGTAAACCAAATCCGCCATATCCTTACGCACCATTGGACGGTTAGTCGGCACGACGACAGTGTCTAATCCATAGATGTGTTGGAATTCGAACGCTTCAGTGTCGGCTGTACCTGTCATACCTGCCAGCTTCTCGTATTGACGGAAGTAGTTCTGGAAAGTGATCGAAGCCAATGTTTGGTTTTCGTTTTGAATGTGCACGCCTTCTTTGGCTTCAACAGCTTGATGTAAGCCTTCTGACCAACGACGACCCGGCATAGTACGACCTGTGTGTTCGTCGACTATGATGACTTCGTTGTCTTGTACTATGTAATCCACATCACGCTCAAACAGCGTGTGCGCACGGAGCGCCGCGTTGACGTGGTGTAATAGGGAAATATTTGCAGCAGAATAGAGTGAGTCGCCTTCGGCTAACATGCCGCGCTCGATCAACAGGTTTTCTACTTTTTCTTGACCACGTTCGGTGAAATGCACTTGTTTGGCTTTTTCATCGATGCTGTAGTCACCCTCACCCACATACTCTTCCGTATCTTCTTTATCTTGACGGATAAGATTAGGGATCAAGGTGTTGATCTTGATGTATAGCTCAGAGCTATCTTCAGCGGCACCAGAGATGATCAGCGGCGTACGCGCTTCGTCGATTAAGATTGAATCCACTTCATCGATAAGGGCGTAGTGCAACGGACGTTGTACCCGTTCTTGCGGCGAAAACGCCATGTTATCGCGCAGATAATCGAAACCAAACTCGTTGTTGGTACCGTAAGTGATATCGGCGTTGTAGGCATCTTTCTTTGCCTGCTGACCGAGACCTGCCACGTTGATGCCGACGGTTAAACCGAGGAACTCAAACAGTGGGCGGTTATTCTCGGCATCACGACGTGCTAAGTAATCGTTCACTGTAATCACGTGAACGCCTTTGCCCGTCAATGCGTTTAAGTAAGCGGGCAAGGTTGCCGTTAAGGTTTTACCTTCACCCGTACGCATCTCAGCAATACGGTTACTGTCGAGCACCATACCACCGAGTAACTGTACGTCGAAGTGGCGCATGTCAAATACACGCTTAGACGCTTCACGCACTGTCGCAAACGCTTCAGCCATGATGCTATCTAATGAAGCGCCGGCAGCTAAACGCTCACGGAACTCAGCGGTTTTCGCTTTTAATGCTTCATCGGTTAATTTTTCATAATCAGCTTCTAGTGCGTTAATGCTAATAACGATCTTTTGAAGCCCTTTAAGGGTGCGGTCGTTGCGACTACCAAATACTTTTGTCAGTAATTTACCAAACATCTGAATCACTTATTCTCTGTAGGCCAAGTCCATGATGGAAACTAGAAGCCAATGTTTCAATTAACTTGCTTTGCGGTAGACAAACTTTTGTGGATCTATCTGCTGTCCGCCGCGCAACACTTCATAATGCACATGAGCCCCAGTTGAGCGCCCAGTGCTTCCCATACTGGCGATTGCATCGCCTTTTGCGACCACATCACCTACAGTCACTGACAAAGCTTTATTATGGCCATAACGCGTATGTAAACCGTTACCATGGTCTATTTCAACCAACTCGCCATAACCGAACATGTTCCCAGCCCAAGTTACTACGCCTGCAGCAGTCGCAACAACTTTGGCACCTTCTCGGCCGGTAAAATCAATCCCCTTATGCACAGTCCTGCGACCGTTGAAAGGGTCATTACGTAATCCGTAGGGCGACGATAACCAACCTTTATCGAGTGGGATCCCTGATATATAACGTTCATCATCTATATGGTGGTTAGATGACACTGTTTCAAGTAGTGAAAGCTGAACATTATTATTGTCAATTCGTGATGCCAACTTATCCATATCGTCGATAAGCTGTCCGAGCTCGATGTTAGTGCCTAATTCGCTCAAACCACCCACACCCACTTCGGATGAGAAATCAAAATCTTCATCCAATTTGTTCTGCTGGGCAACTTGTTGACCTAAGGCTTCGAGACGGGTGATCTTGGCTTGCATACGTGCAACATGAGTCACTAGCATAGCCAGTTGAGACTCGGTAGCACTTTTTAGCTCTAAGACTTGTTTCTTTTGTTGTTCGCGTAAGAGACGATCGTTATCGACACTGGCTTGCTGATCTTGAAATCGAGCTGAGTTGTGTTGATAAATACCGGACCCAGTGGCCAACAATAGTATTGGAAGTAGCAACCAGCGTTTACTGGGCTGCCAGCGTGTGACGCCATTCCGACCTTGAATAAATACTGTTACACTCATAGCCTAATTCAGCCATCTTATTATCATATGAAAAAGCCCCCTCAAGATCTCAGCCAATTACTGCATCAATCGGGCAAATTACCCGACCTTGCTGAGAAAGCGGAACTACTTATGTATCTGAATCATCATGTGAAGCAGATTATCGCAGGTCCTGTTGCGGAGCAGCTAAAAGTCGCTAATTTCCGCCAGGGTGTTCTTGTGGTTGAAACCACTTCGGCGGCCTGGGCTGCACGAATTAATTTCCAAAAGCCAAAGCTACTAGCGCAGCTTCAAGCAGAAACGCTCCCAATCCTTACCGCAATCGAAGTTAAAGTCAACCCGAGATTAGCAATGTATGACGCAAAGCCTAAACAGGGACACAAAGAATTAAGCCCTGCGGCAGCGGAGCATATTGCGGCATTAGCGGAAAATATTGGCGGTTCACTGGGCGAAAAACTAAAACGGCTGGCCTCATTGGCCAGCCGTGATAAATAATCTCACCGCTTTTTAAGCAAATACAGCGCCACCTGGCACGGTAAAGCTGACGGGAACATCGGCTTCTTTTTCAAAGCTAACCAACTCCCACGCATCCTGTTGCGCCAGTAAAGCACGCACCAATTGGTTGTTCAGCGCATGACCGGTTTTATACGCAGTAAACTCACCTAAAATAGCGTGTCCTGCCACATATAGATCACCAAACGCATCTAGAATTTTGTGCTTAACAAATTCGTCCTCATAACGCAGGCCGTCGGGATTAAGGACGCGATATTCATCAAGTACAACTGCGTTTTCCATGCTGCCGCCCAACGCTAGGTTGTTGGCTCGCAGATATTCGATATCACGCATAAACCCAAAAGTACGGGCGCGGCTGATATCTTTCACGAAAGCAGACGTTGAAAAGTCCATCACCACGTGCTGCTGGCTACGAGCGATCTCTGGGTGCGCGAAGTCAATTTTAAAATTGACTCTAAAACCTTTAAAGGGTTTTAGCTCGGCCCATTTGTCGCCATCTTCAACCCGCACAGGGCGCTTAATCTTTAAGTACTTCTTAGGTGCGGCCTGCTCTTTAATACCCGCAGACTGCAATAAGAAGACGAATGGGCTCGCACTGCCATCCATAATAGGAATTTCAGGCGCGTCCACTTCGATTACGGCGTTATCTATGCCTAAACCCGCAAGTGCTGCAAATAAATGCTCAATGGTCGAGATACGAATACCTTCGTCATTGACAAGTGCCGTACACATAGTGGTTTCACGAACTTGCTCTGCCTTCGCTGGAATGGCGACGGCAGGACTCAAATCAGTGCGCACGAGTACGATCCCTGAATTAACGGGCGCGGGCATTATGCTCAAAGTGACCTTGTTGCCAGAATGCAATCCGACACCAGTAGTTTTCACCATTTTCTGAACAGTTCTTTGAAATATCATTCAGTTACCCGTTTAAATGCCAATTATAAAGCCTAATATTTGTACACTCAGCGTCGGCAAATTGGCCGCACTGGTTCAACATAATAACATAACTTTATTATGTCACACAAATGCAGCTATGCTGTGGTATTGCCCAAAACGAACAACACCTCACATATACGCTGGACTCAAACGCTATCGCTAGTCAGCTTGCTTACGCAAAAATGCTGGAATATCAAGATAATCCAACTCATGCTTTGTCGATGGGGCAGGCTGTGGAGCTGGCTGCGGTGCAGCTGGCAATACATTGCCTTTTGGCGCAGCGTAGTTCACATGTACCGCTTCTTCGACATAGGCTTCGACTTTTGGTTCCACAACCACTGGCTCTGGACGAGGCGCAGGCTTAGACACCAATTGAATATCTGGACGCTTTTCAGCGCCAATACCAGTAGCAACAACGGTTACACGCAGCTCATCACTCATTTCTGGGTCGATGACAGCACCAACAACCACAGTCGCGTTGTCAGAGGCATAAGCCTTAACGTGATTACCCACGGTTTCGAATTCTTCGATACTCATGTCCATACCCGCAGTGATGTTAACTAACACACCACGCGCACCGGCTAAGTCGATGTCTTCTAATAATGGGCTGGCAACAGCAGCTTCAGCCGCTTCCTCAGCGCGGTCTTCACCGCGAGCGACGCCTGTACCCATCATGGCATTACCCATTTCAGACATCACAGTCTTCACGTCGGCGAAGTCGACGTTAATCAGACCTGGACGAGTGATAAGCTCGGCAATACCTTGTACCGCGCCAAGTAACACGTTATTCGCTGCGGCGAACGCATCGAGTAAAGAAGTACCACGGCCCAATACTTTTAATAATTTTTCGTTTGGAATCGTGATTAACGAATCCACGTGCTTAGCCAGCTCAGCAATACCTTGCTCAGCATAAGCCATACGCTTTTTCCCTTCGAATGGGAAAGGCTTAGTCACAACCGCAACGGTCAGAATACCTTCTTCGCGAGCGATTTGAGCGACAACTGGTGCAGCACCAGTACCTGTACCACCGCCCATACCGGCAGCGATAAAGATCATATCTGAGCCTTTGATCGCCGCGCGAATGTTTTCGCGGTCTTCTTCAGCTGCTGCACGACCCACATCTGGGTTTGCTCCTGCTCCGAGACCTTTAGTGACATCACGTCCTAATTGAATCGTTGAGCCTGCACCTGATTTTCTCAGGGCCTGAGCGTCTGTATTGGTAACGATAAACTCAACACCTTCAATGTTGTGTTTGACCATATGTTCGACAGCGTTACCGCCGCCGCCGCCAACGCCGATGACTTTAATCACCGCGTCGTCTGAGTGAGTATCCATGATCTCAAACATTGTCTGATCTCCGTGTTGCCTGCGTTATGAAAATTAAAATTCGCCCTTAAACCAGCTTTGGACCCGATTCCAAGCGCTAGTTACCCCTTGGCGCTCAGGACGTTCGAACTGACGTTCGATCACCCGTCGTGCACCGTAATGAAGCAGTCCGACTCCAGTGGAGTAAATAGACTGGTCCACGTATTCATATAAACCTTTGATCGGTAGCGGTGACGCTACACGAACTGGCATGCCGAACGTCGCTTCCGCAATATCGACCACACCTTGAATCGACGCTGTGCCACCTGTGAGCACAATACCTGCGGCGATTTGATCTTCTAATCCACTATCTTTCAACTCTTTAAGTACTAACTCAAACAGCTCTTGGTATCTTGGTTCTACCACTTCGGCGAGCGTGTGACGTGACATACTACGTGATGGACGTCCACCTACCGATGGCACTTCGATACTGTCTTCGCGGCTCACCATAGAGCTGCGCGCACAGGCAAATTGCACTTTAATTTGTTCAGCATGTGACGACGGCGTGCGGAAAATCTTCGCGATGTCGTTGGTCACTTGGTTGCCCGCAACTGGCACAACCGCACAATGACGCAAGGCGCCGTTGGTATAGACCGCAATATCTGTGGTGCCACCGCCGATATCGACGATACATACACCTAAATCTTTCTCATCGAAGGTCAACACGGCATCGGCCGAAGCAATCCCAGAGAACACTAAGTCATCGACCTTAAGGCCACAACGCTCAACGCTCTTAGTGATGTTCTTCGCCATATCATTGGCGCAGGTCACTATATGTACCTTGGCTTCCATCCGCATGCCGGACATACCGATAGGGCTGCGGATGCCGTCTTGCACGTCGATCGCATATTCCTGCGGCAGCACATGTAAGATGCGACGTTCGGTCGGGATCTTCACCGAGCGAGCCGTGTGGATCACGTTATCGACGTCTTCCTGTGTCACTTCTTCATCGTTGATCGATACCATGCCGTTTTCGTTTTGGCAGGCGATGTGTTTACCGGAAATGCTCAGGTAAACCGATGACACTTGGCAATCCGCCATTAATTCCGCTTGATCGAGCGCACGTTGCACACTGCGAACTATCGAATCTAAATCGTTCACGCCACCTTTATCCATGCCTCTTGAGGGATGGTTGCCAAGGCCGACTATGCTGATTTCGCCATCGGGCAGAACTTCGCCTATGATCACTGCGACCTTAGAGGTTCCTATATCCAATCCGACGATAAGGTTTCTATCTTGGTTTTTGATCATTAATTATCGGCTCTCTTGTTTGTGCATCGCCCCAGCCTACGGCCAACCCTGTGTCGTAGCGCAAATCTACTCTGGCGACGGATTTATCTTGTTTCGCCAAAACCGGATAAACAGTAATAAATCGCTGTATCCGTGCAATTTTATCTTCTCGACCTAAATCTAAAACGATGCCGTTTCCTAAGGTCGCGTGCCACGCATGTCGCGGCGTCAAATTCAAACTGGCTAAGGTAAAGCCATTAATCTTTAACAGTGAGTTGATCTGTGCATACACAGTCAACACCTCAAGGCCCATATCGTCTGGCCCTGATAACTGCGGTAAATGCTCCAGCTCTGGGTGCGATGGCGCTTCAAACACTTCGCCATGCACGTTCAACCAAGCGTCACCATTCCAATGGGCTGCTGGTTGCTGCTCCTGCAAATATACCCTGAGTTTCGCAGGCCACTCGCGTCTTACCGACGCGCGATACACCCAAGGTAAGGCTTCTAACGCCTGTTGTACTAAGGTGATATCAGCACTAAAAAAACTCCGCTGCATTAAATCTTGTAGTGCCACTTGTATATCTTTATCTGTGGTGTAAGCCCGCTCACCTTTGATGGCAACGGCCTCAATCGGCAAGGTGCTGGCATCGTTTAAAAATTTATGTAGCTGGTATCCACCAAATACAAAACTGGCCACGATGAAGAATAAAAAGCCAGCCCCGCTCCACAGATACCAATTAACCCGTGACATTCTTGCCCGCCAGTGCCGCCTCTTATCACTCCAAGACACGCTTCATTCCACCTTTAACGACACTCATTAAAAACCACAGAAAACCGGCCATTATATAGACCAAAATCCTTTGGTCAAAATTTCCTTTTCCTCGCAGATCAAGCGCTAAAGATCAGCTTGCTTGCGCAGGTAATTCCGCAACAGCAAAGCCCAATTCTGTTGTCGCTAACAATCGCGACAGGGCGCCAATATTACCCGCACCTTGGGTGAGTAATAAATCCCCCTCCTGCAATACATCAGGCAATACTTCTGCGAGCTGATCAGGACTAGCGATAAAGATCGGATCTAACTGGCCACGCAGACGAATTGAGCGACATAGAGCTCGGCCATCGGCACCTGTGATTGGCGCTTCCCCCGCACTATAAACATCGAGCAACAGTAAGCAATCCACTTGGGATAACACTTCAACAAAATCTTCATACAAATCACGGGTACGCGTGTATCTATGTGGCTGATACGCCATAACCAGACGTTTGTCGGGCCAACCTGCACGGGCAGCTTTAATGGTCGCGGCAACTTCACTGGGGTGATGGCCATAATCATCGACTAACATGACTTCGCCCTTGGGCGTAGCAAACTTGCCCAAATGCTGGAAACGACGACCGATACCTTGAAACTCCACTAACGCCTGAGTAATGGCGCTGTCGTCGATTTCATCTTCGGTCGCGACCGCTATCGCAGCTAAGGCATTAAGCACGTTATGTTGACCCGGCAAGTTAAGCACCAGATCGAGATCCGCTTTGCCTTTACGTCTCACAGTGAAACGACACTGATGCCCTTGCTGACTGAAATTCAGCGCTTGCACGTCCGCATCGCCACTAAAACCATAGGTCACGAGTTGACGGCCAATCCGCGGCATGATTTCACGCACCACAGCATCGTCGATACACACAACTGCGACACCGTAGAAGGGCAAGTTATGTAAGAAATCCACGAAGGTCGATTTCAATTTCTCGAAATCACCGCCATAGGTATCCATGTGATCGGCTTCGATGTTAGTCACCACACTGACCATAGGCTGCAAATGCAGGAAGCTCGCATCACTCTCATCGGCTTCGGCAATCAAGTAACGGCTGGTGCCTAATCTGGCGTTGGTACCGGCACTATTGAGCAAGCCACCAATCACGAAGGTAGGATCCCGTCCCGCTTGACCGTACACGCTGGCGATAAGGCTCGTTGTCGTCGTTTTACCATGGGTGCCAGCAATCGCCACACCATGACGGTAACGCATCAACTCGGCTAGCATTTCGGCGCGACGCACGATAGGAATACGTAATTCTTTGGCAGCAAGGATTTCTGGGTTTTCCAGATTAATCGCCGTGGAGACCACAACCACATCCACTTGCTGCACGTTTTCGGCAGCATGACCAATTTGGATCTTGGCACCGAGCAAACACAATCTGTCGGTCACGGCATTTTGCGCGATATCCGAACCACTCACCTGATAGCCTTCGTTCACTAACACTTCGGCGATCCCGCCCATGCCCGCGCCGCCAATGCCGACGAAGTGAATACGCTTAATACGGCGCATTTCTGGGATCATGCTTCTCAGTTGTGCATATCTTTCTGTCTTAGTCATGCTTATCCTTTCTCAGCAAGGCTGATGCACACTGCGGCAACTTGTTCAGTCGCATCCAGTACGGCAACGTCTCTCGCTCTTTGGCCCATACGGGCTAATTCTGTTCTGTCATTGGCGAGCAGTTGTAATTTACTCGCCAGTTTATTCACGTCCAAGATGGCCTGTGGCAATAGGAAAGCTGCGCCAGCCTCAACCAATACTTGGCCGTTACGGGTTTGGTGATCATCCACCGCATGGGGATAAGGCACCAGAATACTCGGTAGCCCCACCGCCGCTAACTCAGACACCGTCAGCGCGCCGGCGCGGCACAATACCACATCAGCCCAGCGATAGGCGGCTTCCATGTCGTCGATAAACTCGGCGATATTCACGCCGCCATCTTGCCCATGTTGCTGATAAGCCGCCTTCACGCCCGCAAGATTATCTTTACCCACTTGATGCCAAACCGTTACGGACTGCTGCTGACTTAGAATCGCAACCGCTTCAGGCATAAGGTCGTTAAAGACTTTTGCGCCAAGGCTGCCACCGACCACGAGCACTTTTAAAGCTTTATCAGCCTCAGGCTTTGGCTGCGCACCTAAGGCAATCAGTTCTTGGCGAATCGGATTACCAACCACCTTGGCCTTCACTGTGGTAAAAGTATTTTTAAAAGCACATAACACTTGCGTCGCAATCCGCGACAACAACTTGTTGGTCATCCCTGGGATGGCATTTTGTTCATGCAGCACCAACGGAATACCGGCTAATCTTGCCGCCACACCACCTGGGCCACTGGCGAATCCGCCCATGCCAAGTACCACATCGGGTTTAAACTCAGCAATCACGGCCTTAGCCTGCAATATTGAACGCACCACTTTAAAGGGCGCCGCGAGTTTACGTATCAAACCATTGCCGCGCACACCTTTGATATCGATGAAATCTATATCAAATCCATACTGGGGCACTAAACGCGCCTCCATACGATCGGCCGTGCCTAACCAACGCACTTGCCAACCCTGTTGAGCTAAATGCTTAGCCACTGCCAGCGCCGGGAATACATGTCCTCCCGTACCACCAGCCATGACTAAAATACGTTTTCCTGTTGGGGTCATCACTTCAATCTCCCTTGCACGGCCTGAACTAATGTCATGCGCCGCTCGTAATCAATGCGCAGCAACATCATGGCTGCCGCCGTCATGACCCATAAACTACTGCCGCCGTAGCTGATAAAAGGTAATGTCAGCCCTTTGGTCGGTAACATGCCGATACTTGCGCCGACATTAACCACAGTCTGAAAACAAATCCAAATACCGATGGCATAGCCTAAATAACCTTCGAATGGCTTATCCATGGCTAGACATAAATTACCTAAACGAATCGATCTCAGCGCCACAAATAGCAGCACAGATAACACGGCAATAATGCCGATAAAACCTAATTCCTCGCCGATCACGGCAAAGATAAAGTCAGTGTGCGCTTCAGGCAAATATTCTAATTTTTGAATACTGTTGCCCAGTCCTTGACCAAACCAATCGCCACGGCCATAGGCCATCAAAGATTGTGTCAACTGGTAACCGCTACCGAAAGGATCTTGCCAAGGATCCATAAACGACGTCACCCGGCGCATACGGTAAGGTTCTAACAATACCAAAGCCACAAACGCCAACACGCCAGCAAAAATCAGGGCGAAGAAGTCGAGCAAACGTGCTCCCGCCAAAAACAGCAGGCCAACGGTACCGACGAACAACACCACAACCGTCCCTAAATCGGGCTGCATCAAAATCAACACAGCGTAAATGGCAAATACCGCAATCGGTTTATAGAAACCCTTAGCGTTCTCGCGCACTTCCTGATGACGACGCACTAAATAACCCGCCATGTAGATGGCAAAGGCAAACTTAGCGACTTCTGCCACTTGGATGCGAATTGGGCCTATCGATAACCAACGCGTCGCACCGTTTACCGTTGTACCGACCACTAATACCGCCAGCAACATCAAGCCTACAACCAATAGCAGCATGGGACTCCAGCGCTGCCAAGTTTGCATTTCGACTCTTAATACAAATGCCGCGATGGCTAAGCAACCCACTAAATAACCCACATGGCGAGTCATAAAATAAAACGGGTTACCCGTGAGGGTTTGCGCTTCTGGCATTGAGGCCGACATCACCATCACAAAGCCAAAGCCAATCAAAGACAACACAGCCGTGAGCAAAGCACGGTCGTACAATTGCACGCCCGGCACTTCGGTATCACGTTGCCAATTGGGCATTGCTGAACGCAAACGCCCAAATAGGCTAAGTTGTCTTACATCACTCGCCATTAAGTTGCTCCACAAGGTTTCTAAAATCGTCACCTCGAGCCATAAAGTTACTGTACATATCTAAACTGGCGCAGGCTGGTGACAATAAAACGATATCGCCAGAAGTTGCCAATTCAGCGGCCTTCGTTACCGCTGCCGCCATAGTGTCGACCTTCACCGCGCCGTCTTTTAACGCGGCAATCTTTTTGCCATCGCGACCTAAGGTAATGAGGTGTGTTACTTTCGCTAACGCCACGCCTAAAGGTTTAAAATCAGCACCTTTGCCGTCGCCGCCAGCAATCAAAATAATATCGCCTAAGTGATCACTCAAACCATCCAGCGCGGCAACGGTGGCACCGACGTTCGTCGCTTTCGAGTCATTGACATAGGTCACGCCATTCTTAATGCCAACCACTTCACAGCGATGGGATAAGCCGGTAAAGCTACGCGCCACTTTTGCCATCACCTGTTTATCAACGCCCACAGCATCCACAAGCGCCATTGCTGCGAGTAAGTTGGCATGGTTATGGCTGCCAATCAGGGAGACTTCAGTGATCGGCATGATTTCGCTGCTACCGTGATAAATTTTGCTGTCGCTGATACCCCATTCGTCAGCTTCTGGCGCCGCTAAACCAAAACTGTTTTGGTTCATTGGTTCTGGCGGTACGGTCAGTTTATCGTCACGATTAAAGAGTACGGCACGGGTTTGTTTATATAAGCGTAATTTAGCCTCGCGGTAGGCATCGATGTCACTGTATCTGTCCATGTGGTCTTCGCTGATATTCAAACAGGTCGCCACCACACACTTAAGGCTATGGGTGGTTTCCAATTGAAAGCTCGACAACTCAAGCACAAATAAGTCGGCATTTTCATGCAGTAAATCCAGCGCAGGCACACCGATATTGCCACCAACGGCAACGGCAATACCCGCTTCCCTTGCCATCTCGCCCACCAGCGTAGTGACGGTCGATTTTCCATTAGAGCCAGTAATGCCAATCACACAAGGTTTACGGTCAGCAATCTCACGGGCAAATAGCTCAACATCACCAATCACCTCAATGCCCATATCCACAGCGGCACGCACCTCTGGGGTATAAGTGGCAATGCCTGGACTGATAATGATCTGCGTCGCTTGCACAAGATAACGGCAATCGAACCCGCCAGAAATCAGCTTCACATCAGGAAAAGACGTCGCTAACGTTTCGGCGCCCGGAGGCTGCCGACGACTGTCCATCACCAATGGCGTAATGCCCTTTCCACACAAATAGCGCACCACAGACAAGCCCGTGGCCCCCAAACCTAACACTATGTGTGAATACTGATTTTGCATAACCAATTACCTTAACTTCAACGTGGCTAAGCCAAGTAAGACGAGGAATATCGAGATAATCCAAAAACGCACTATCACTCGAGGTTCAGGCCAACCTTTTAACTCATAGTGATGGTGGATCGGCGCCATGCGGAAAATACGCTGGCCGCGTAACTTGTACGAACCCACCTGCAGGATCACCGACAGAGTTTCCATCACGAACACGCCGCCCATGATCACTAACAAAATTTCTTGGCGAACAAGCACTGCGATCGTGCCCAGTGCAGCACCTAATGACAGTGAACCCACATCGCCCATGAAGACTTGCGCGGGATAAGTGTTGAACCATAAAAAGCCTAGACCCGCACCGACAATGGCGGTACAGACAATCACAAGCTCACCCGAGCCAGGTAAATGCGGAATATGTAAGTAGTTCGCAAACTGCGCGTGACCCGATAAATAAGCAATCAAGGCAAACGCCGCCGCAACCATTACCGTCGGCATAATCGCCAAACCATCGAGGCCGTCGGTTAAGTTCACCGCATTGCTCGAACCCACAATAGTGAAGTACGCCAATACGATAAATACGGCGCCGAGTTGCGGCATCACGTCTTTAAAGAAAGGCACCACTAACTGGGTTTCACCTGGATTGGCCGCCGTGGCATACAGGAAAAAAGCAATAAGCAGCGCAGCCAAAGATTGCAGAATGTACTTCCAGCGCGCGATCAAGCCTTTAGTGTCTTTACGCACCACTTTGCGGTAATCGTCGATAAAGCCGATCAAACCGAAACTGCCGAGCACAAACAGCATGACCCACACATAGCGGCTACCCAGATCACCCCACAACAATACGCTGATGAAAATAGCAGCCAATATCAGCAAGCCCCCCATAGTCGGCGTGCCACGCTTACTAAAATGTGATTCTGGACCATCGTTACGCACAACCTGACCAATTTGCAGTAATTGCAAACGTTCAATCAGTTTAGGGCCAAACCATAAGCTAAAAACCAATGCAGTCAATAAGCCTAAAATGGCTCGAAATGTCACATAGGAAAACACGTTAAACCCGGTATGAAAACGGGTTAAATACTCGGCCAGATATACCAGCATTTACACTAACTCCCCACGCCCGAAGGCTACTGTTAGGCCATCCACGACCCGCTCCATGGCGGCGCTACGTGAACCTTTAACGAGAACCGTTACCTGTCCCGGTAACTGGTTAATATGCTTTATGAGTTTTTCTACTAACGTCGCCACACTGTCATAGTGCTCCGCACCGAAAGCTTGGCTCGTGTGCTGACTTAACGTTCCGGTGCAAAACAAGGCATCTATCCCCTGTTGCTTGGCCAGTTGCCCTAGTTCAGCGTGTAAAAGGGGCGCATTGTCGCCTAATTCTCCTAAATCTCCCAGTACCAGACAGCGATTTTCAGAAATTTCCTTTAACCAAGCGATCGCCGCCCCAACGGACACCGGATTCGCGTTATAGCTATCGTCGATTAGACGTACGCGTCCCAATTGACTCGGCTGCATACGCCCTTTCACTGGCGTTAATTGGCTTAAGCCTTCGGCGATCTCTGTCAAACTTAATCCCAAGGCAATACAAACACTTGCAGCGGCGAGTGCATTACTCACCTGATGGCGACCCGCCAGCGGTAGTACCACTTGGCAAGATTCACCTAAATAACTGAGCATAAAACGATAGCAACCATCGGCATTGGTCTTATGACCTGTCGCGATGACATCGATATGACGTTTAGCGGCGCCATCTTGCTGGGAGAAGCTCAGTTGCTTATAAGGTCTTGCCTTAACGCTCATAAAATCGGCGAAGGCATCATCGGCGTTGATGATGGCGGTGCCATCGGCCTGCAAATGATTAAAAATTTCCGACTTAGCCTGCGCGACACCCGCCTGCGATCCAAATCCTTCTAAATGGGCGCTGCCGACGTTATTCACCAGCGCCACGTTCGGACGCACGAGTCCTGAGGTGTAATCAATTTCACCTTTATGGTTTGCGCCGAGTTCGAATATCCCAAACTCATCCGCTGGCGTTAAACGCAGCAAGGTAAGCGGCACACCGATTTCATTGTTGAAGTTACCAGCGGTATAGAGGATTTGATGCTTTGCCGACAGAATGGTCGCGATCATTTCCTTCACGCTGGTCTTACCGTTTGAGCCTGTTAACGCCACGCAAATCGGATTGATTTGGTCACGGACATAAGCCCCTATCGCGCCCATGGCTTTTTGGCAATCGGGCACAATCAGCTGCGGAATATCAAAGGCTAATTCGCGCTCGACCATTAACGCCGCGGCGCCGTTCTCAATAGCGGTTGCAGCAAAATCATGGCCATCAAAACGCTCACCCTTTAAGGCAACAAACAGGGTTGCAGCGCCGATTTTGCGGCTATCACTGCTTAAATCTTCGATGGTGACGTCGTCACCGACTCGAAACGTACCTAAGTGTTGACTTAGGGTCTCGAGAGAAAGAGGGATCATCTTGATTGCTCCGATAACTGGCGTGCCAGGGCGCGTTCATCATAGTCATGACGCACACCTGCCGCCTCTTGGTAAGTTTCGTGGCCTTTGCCCGCCAGCAAGATCACATCGCCAGGTTTCGCCAATGCCACAACCTCTTTAATTGCTGCGATACGGTCAACCTGAGTCAATGCCTGCTGAGGGTGGGTTAGCCCTTGGATAATATCGGTAATAATTTGCGCGGGGTCTTCACTGCGCGCATTGTCGCTCGTCACCATAATGCGGTCGGCATATTGCTCTGCAGCTTTGCCCATCAAAGGACGCTTGCCCTTATCACGGTCGCCACCACAGCCAAATACGCACCATAAATCACCAGCACAATGGCGACGTAGCGCGTTTAACGCTTGTTCAATCGCATCTGGCGTATGGGCATAATCGACCACTAAGGTGATGTTATTCGCAGTTGTGAAACGCTCCATACGACCTGCGACGGGCGTTAGGTATTGCACTTGCTCGGCTAACGCTTTCATATCAAAACCTTGCAGATACAAGGCTGAGAGCGCCGCGAGTAAATTAGAAAGATTAAAGGCACCAAGTAGTGGTGAGTGAATTTCAGTTTCGCCCTCGGGCCAGACTAAGGTTGCACTGACACCTTGATCGTCAAACTTGGCATTTTTAGTATAAAAAGCCGCGGCTTGATGACCTTCAATACTAAAGCCCCACATTTGCGCGGGCACAGATTTAAGTTCAGTCAACCAAGATGCACCAACCGCGTCGTCAAGACTCAATAAACCGTGACCTAAGGTGCTGAAACGAAATAGGCTTTGCTTAGCGGCGGCATAGCTTTCCATGTCGCCGTGGTAATCGAGGTGATCGCGCGTCAGATTGGTAAATACGGCAACATCGAATGGTACTGCATCGACGCGGCCTTGCACTAAGCCGTGGCTCGACACTTCCATGGCGCAGACACTCGCGCCTTGGGCTTCAAAGTCATGCAACTGACGCATTAGGGTAATCGCATCGGCTGTGGTGTTACCGCTATCGACGAGCTCGCCCCAGAGACCATTGCCAAGGGTGCCCATCACGGCGGCTTTGCGGCCGAGCGACGTTATCAGCTGAGCAATCAATTGACTTGTCGAGGTTTTACCATTGGTTCCAGTGATACCAATCACCCCAAGGGATGTTGTCGCAGACTGATGCGCTAAGGGATAACGCTGAGCGGCGATGGCTGATACTTGGCGACTCAACTGGAAGAAATAAATCTGCACGCCGTGCTCGGCATTATCGCTGTGCAACACTTTGCCATGCTGATCAGCATCATCCGTGTGAACTAATACAGCTGCGGCACTTAAATCTAAGGCTTTTTCAATAAACTGTCTGCCATCAACCTTATGTCCTGGCAGCGCCAAAAACACATCGCCGCGACGTATTGCGCGGCTATCTAAGGTCAAATCGTTGAAGGACTGCGCGCCGGCATAATGCAGCCAAGGCGCAAGCAGATCCCGTAATAACATCATTCTGCTCTCCCGGCGGCGATACCCGCCAATTGCACTTGTTCTTTATCGGTAATGGGTTCAACGTTTAACATTTGCAGTGCGCCAGACATGACTTTGGCAAATGCCGGCCCCGCCACTGAACCACCATAATAGAGATCGCCCTTAGGCTCGTTCACGACGACCACTATCGCTAACTTAGGATTATTCGCCGGGGCAACACCCGCAAATAAAGCAACATAATCATCACCATAACCACCAGCAACCGCCTTACGACTGGTGCCTGACTTGCCCGCAACCGGATAACCATCGATATGCGCCAAGGTGCCCGTTCCGCCTTTTTCTGTCACGCCGACCAGCATTTGCATCACATCGTGGGCCACATCTTCAGAAATAACTCGCTCACCGACGGGGGGCTTTTTCAGTTTCATGATTGAGACGGGGAATAAGGTGCCGCCATTGCCTAAAGTGGCATACATGCGCGCAAGTTGCAGTGTGGTTGCCGTTAAACCGTAACCGAAGGACAAGGTAGCGCGCTCAAAGTCAGACCAACGGTGGCGGTCTTGAATAACCCCCGCGCTTTCACCCGTAAGGTTGATCCCTGAAAAACTACCGAGCCCCATAGATTGATAGGTGCCGAGTAACTGCTGCACCGGAATAGATAAGGCCAATTTACTGATGCCGACGTTACTGGATTTAGCCAGAATACGCGCCAAACTCATGTCGCCGTAGTTGGCAGGGTCACGCACTTGGCGGCCGCCTAAACGCATCCAACCCGGTGAAGTGGCAATAATATCGGTCGATTTAACTGTACCCGCTTCAAGCGCGGCAGCCACAACAAAGGGCTTAATGGTCGAACCGGGCTCGAAGGTATCTGTCATGGCGCGGTTACGCATTCTGAAGGTTTGCAGATTATCGCGCGCATTGGGGTTGTACGATGGCGTATTCACCATAGCCAAGACTTCACCGGTGTGGATATCGAGTACCACAATGGAACCCGATGTCGCTTGGTTCATCTCTGTGGTACGTTTCAGCTCGCGGTACGCTAATTGCTGAATCCGTTGGTCTATGCTGAGCACGAGATCATTCGGGCTTTCGCCTTCTTGGATGATATCCAGCCGCTCAACCACATGACCATCGCGGGATTTACGCACTTTCTGTTTTGAAGGCGTCCCCGTTAGCCAGCTGTTGTAAGCATTTTCTACGCCTTCAATCCCAACATCATCAATGTTAGTGATGCCGATTAACTGAGCTGTGATTTCACCGCCAGGGTAATAACGACGGGATTCCGACTTAAGGAAAACACCGGGTAATTTCAGTTGAGTGATGTAGTCCGCGACCGCTGGGGTAATTTGGCGTTTCAAGTAGGTAAAGCGTTTGGTGGGATTACCGCGTACCCGGTCTAATAAATCTTCTACGGGTTCATGCAATACATCAGCTAACGCTTGCCAGCGACGCATATCCGCAAAACCATTGTTATCATTGACTTGTTTAGGGTCAGCCCAAACAGCACGTACTGGCACACTAACGGCCAACATGTCGCCATTGCGATCTGTGATCAAACCTCGCTGCACCTCACGGCTCGTGGTCCGTAAGGTACGCATATCGCTTTCATGGCGTAATTTGTCAGGCTCGATAATTTGAATGTAGGCCGCGCGCCCCACTAGGCTGCAAAATAGCGTACACACAAACCCCACCACTACGTATAAACGCCAATGGATTAGTTGTGGTTTCTGCGGTTTGCTTACCCGTTTGATTTTCGCTTGCCTAGTCATATCTTCCCTATACTCACGGCACCTTTACCACAACTTCTTCGCTGGGTAACGGACGACTCATGTTGAGTTCCTTAGAGGCAATGCGCGTAATACGACTGTGTTCAGTCTGCGATTGCTCTTCTAATAATAAATTGCGCCACTCAATATCTAATCTGTCTCGCTCTTGCAGTAACTGGTCCCACTGGGTCGTTAGTTGGCGGCTAATATGGCTGCCATAAACAACCGCGACCGCATTGCAGAGCACGAGCAGAGCTAATAACAAGATCCATTTGTGCAGCCATAAATCGTGTAAGACGATCCGTGGCAGATTGATCGAGGGCTTACTCACAGTGCGCCCCTTAGTAATCTAAACGCTCGGCAATGCGTAACACTGAGCTGCGAGCTCTGGCATTGCGTTCGATTTCTTCGTCGGATGGCATAATCGCCTTGCCCACGGCGCGTAACTTACGCGACTTGTTAATTTGATCCTCAGTGACCGGAAAACCGTGCGGCACACTTTCGCCTTGGCTATGGCGGCGAATAAAGCGCTTCACGATACGGTCTTCTAAAGAATGGAAACTGATGACCGACAAGCGCCCTTGGGGAGCCAGCACATTGACTGCACCTTCAAGCGCTTGATCAATTTGATCTAATTCACTATTGATATAAATCCGGATTGCCTGAAACACTCGGGTTGCAGGGTGCTTATTGCGTTCTTTACTTTTAGTGATACGCGCGATCAAATCGGCTAAATCTTTAGTTCGTAAAAACGGGGTTTTATCACGATCGGCAGCGATACAACGGGCAATATGACGAGCGTTTTTCTCTTCGCCATAGGTTTTAAATACCCAAGCCATATCCTCAATTTCTGCGCGAGCTAACCACTGAGCAGCTGTTTGGCCTTGGCTGTTATCCATACGCATATCGAGCGGGCCATCACGCATAAAACTAAAACCACGTTCGGCATCGTCAAGCTGAGGTGAAGACACACCTAAATCGAGTAATACGCCATCAATTTTGCCCACAAGCCCAAGCTCTTCGACATAATCGGCTAATTGGCCAAAACCACCATGCACGATTTGAAAGCGTGGATCGTCAGCAAATTGTTTTGCCGCTTCAATCGCTTGAGGGTCACGGTCGATTGCGATCAATCGGCCATTTTCACCGAGCTGCTGCAACACTTGTCTTGAATGACCACCGCGGCCGAACGTGCCATCGATATAGATGCCATCGTCTTTGATGTTTAAACCGCCAACCGTTTCTGCTAACAGCACGGATAAATGGGCAAATTCCTGACTCATTACTCTCTTCTTATTTAGTTATCGCGACTCGTTAAAGTGAAAAATCCGCGAGGCGCTCGTTACTGGCAAGCTCCTCACTTCGAATCGTTTCCTGACACTCATCGATTTGCTGCAGCCAAGATTGCTCATCCCACAGCTCAAATTTGTTCAATTGCCCCACCAGCATGATGCGCTTATCTAAATTGGCATATTGCCTTAGCGGTGGCGGCAGTAATATGCGCCCATTACCGTCGAGCTCCACTTCGTGGGCGTAACCGAGTAACAGACGTTTTAACGATCTCTGGGTCTTATCGGTATCGGAAAGCGTTAACAACTTAGCTTCGATCAATTCCCATTCATGGATTGGATACAAGAGTAAACAAGCGGATTGGATGTCGACGGTAATCACGATGCGGCCTTGGTGCTCAAGCTGCAAAGGTTCGCGGTATCGCACTGGAATAGCGATCCGTCCCTTTGTATCTAAGTTGATAGCACTGGCTCCACGAAACACGCTAATTCATCCTTTCCTGTGATTTTTGATCCACAAATATCCACTATTTCCCACAACTGCTAAGTTTAGGGACAGTCGACAAGCAATGTCAAGGGATGGGATCCTTTTATAAATCCAGTCGGCAAGCGGGTTAGCAGCATGTTGAGCACTTAACCTAGCGACAAACTTTTGACATGAAAGACCACGAGAGATCGACTAAACAGAAGAAACTACAGGAATAAATTGCGCCGAAATATTCAGCAACCTTTTGCTTTCAGGCGCTTGCGATGAAAAAAATGGGGGATTAATTCTGTATTTGTGGGATTTTACGGGTCGAAGAATAACCTTAAACCCCAAAAAGCAACAAAATAAACTTAAATTCAACCTTATTAGACAGTCAAAAAAGAGTTGGATTTAGCACGAAAATCTAAATAATTATCCGAAATAAAGACGATCATCTTTTTGCAGATGGTTGAATATTAATGTCACGATTGCGAGAAAGCTCAACGTTCCCACTCCAAATCCCGCAAAAGCACCACGCGAATCCAACAAACTCACCTCAATTTTGCACTCGCTACTATTGTTCCTTCTCAACCACTATTGTTTCTTCACAATAAGTGCCGCTTTGGTTAGCATCGATTGCTCATGCTTAGATCTTAACCCCCCTCATTCGCCTTAACGACTTAAACCGCGTATAGTCTAAATATTGACCGACTCCTGCCGATAACATGTTGAGAGGTGTAATAACAAGGAGGCGTTATGAGTGGATTGGATAGCATTTATGCCATGCTGGCGCAGCCAGTGAAAGCCGTGTTGCACCCTAAACGGGTCGTCGACCAAGTGAGTAGTGCAACCGCAAATGCCCCCGATAGCCATGAAACACCGCAGTCGCAGTTACCCCCAACGTTAGAAGGGCGCGACGCGAAAGTCAGGGAGAGACGCAAAGATGCTGATAACAACAAGAATAAGAAACGCCGTGCATCGGATGAGCCTGAAGAATTAAAAGAAGGTGTCGTGCTTGAAGTGACCGACGATACCGCGGAAATCAAAAAGCCACCGAGCCAACATATTATTGATGTTGAAGTATAAATCCGTCTTAATATAAAACGGAAAAGGCGCAATCCTATTGGATTAGCGCCTTTTTATTCACCACAATCGAGTCATATTTCAAACCAACCCAAACTCAATATCAAATTTAAGCATGCCTCAAGTCAAAGAACTCAAATTGAGTAGCTTAAGTCGAATAGCTTAGGCGCGAGTTCTGGCGACGGCATCTTGCCAACCTGCGTATAACCGCCCCCGAGTCTCGGCATCAATATTGGGGATAAAATGCTTATCGATACAAGCTTTATGTTCAAGCTCTATGACACTCTCCCAAAAGCCCACCGCCAACCCAGCTAAAAATGCCGCGCCCAAAGCCGTTGTCTCACAAACACTGGGCCTTAGTACTTCGACATCGGTGATATCGGCTTGAAACTGCATCAAAAAATCATTGGCGACCGCGCCGCCATCCACCTTCAAACGCTTAAGGCTAACGCCACTGTCTTTGGTCATAGCATCGAGTAAATCTTTACTCTGATAAGCAATGGATTCTAACGCCGCCCGAATAATATGATTACGGTTGGCGCCACGGGTTAAACCAAATAGTGCGCCACGGGCATTGGGATCCCAATAGGGTGCCCCGAGTCCCACAAAAGCGGGCACTAAATACACGCCATTGGTATCAGCAACCTTAGAGGCAAAATACTCAGTATCACTGGCGTCACGAATAAGCCCCAGTTCATCCCGCAGCCATTGAATAGTCGCGCCACCCATGAAGACTGAGCCTTCGAGGGCATAGTTCACTTCGCCCTTCGGCCCCACGGCAACTGTGGTCAGTAACCCATGGTTGGAACGCACCGCTTTGGTCCCGGTATTCATCAACAAAAAACAGCCAGTGCCATAGGTATTCTTCGCCATGCCGGGCTCGACACACAGCTGGCCAAAAAGCGCCGCTTGTTGGTCGCCTGCCATCCCTGCGACTTGAATTTCACTGCCTTCACCGGCAATCCGCGTAGTGCCATAGACACTGCAGGAAGGCTTTACTTCGGGCAACAAAGACAAGGGAATGTCTAAAGCTTCAAGTAACTTGTTATCCCAAGTCAGGCTATGGATATTAAACAGCATAGTACGGGCGACATTGGTAGGATCTGTGACATGCACTTTGCCCTCGGTTAACTTCCACACTAGCCAAGTATCGATAGTGCCGAACAACAACTCACCGCGTTCAGCTTGCGCACGGGCATTGGGCACATTATCTAGAATCCACTTGATCTTAGTGCCTGAAAAATAAGGGTCGAGTAATAGACCTGTGTTTTCACGCACATACTCTTCTAGCCCTTGAGCTTTGAGTTGCTCACAAATTTCAGAGCTACGACGGCACTGCCACACAATCGCGTTATAGATAGGTTTACCTGTGGCTTTCTCCCAAATGACAGTGGTTTCCCGCTGATTGGTAATGCCAATCGCGGCCACTTCATCGCTGTGGATCCCCGCGCGCGCCAGCACTTCAACTAACACTGAACTTTGGCTTGCCCAGATCTCCATGGGATCATGCTCGACCCAACCCGGATTTGGATACAACTGGGTGAATTCCCGCTGGGACACGCTGACAATGTTTGCGTCGTGATCGAACACTATCGCCCTTGAGCTGGTCGTGCCTTGATCTAAGGCCACCACGTATTTTTTCTGCACGCTACTATCCTATCTGAACTCTCCGCCGCCTTTTTATGCCGGTGAGAGTTAACATGATCCACTACTTATGCAATGAATATATTCGCAATTTTCTGCCGTGACCAGCAAGCAAGCCGAAAAAAAAGATAACGCCACCATGCTA
>NZ_JAUOEQ010000054.1:0-24297 GCF_031931965.1 Shewanella sp. SP2S2-6
ACTAAGTAAGTCTTTGTACATATTGCTATGAACACTCATCACTCTCGTGAAAGAATTGGTTGATTTAAATTTTTGACTGCCAACCCTAAGGTTAAGCAGTTTCGATTAACTCAACACCTGTGAGTGTCCACACAGATTTCTTGTTTTATCTTGTTAAAGAGCAACTCAATATTCGTAAGAGAACTTGAGTACCACACTGAGCGCCGAACGCTTCCAGTTGGCTAGGGCTGCGTATTCTACGCATTTCCCGTTTCGCGTCAAGGAGTTTTTACAAACTTCCTCAACACTTATCAATTAGTAAACTCATTGATGAACTGTCACATCAGGCTGCTTAACGCTGTCTGCCGTGTCAGTGGATGCGCATTATAGGGAGCAGGAAATTTTGTGCAAGGGCTTTTTTAATGAAAAAAGATCGCATGGCGATCTTTTAAACAACGGTGATTCTTTTACGTGCAGAGTGTCGATTAATTGGGCTTTTTACTGCCTTTATCGATAAAACCTTGGATTAGTGAGACAGCATTGGCATCGTCCCAATCGACATAAGATCGAACAAAAGCTATCAATTGGCCCTGTTGATCGAGAATAAATGTCGCTGGAATCGTATCGAGCGGGAAAACATCCCCAAGACTTTGTGGCTGATCGTAGTAAGAGTTGAAATTTGGCATACCTAACGAGCTTAAGAACGGTTGAACCTGTTGCTTACCTTCTGCATCAATAGAGATAGGTAATAGTACAAAGTCTTCGGCTTTGAACTTGGTCGCGAGTCTTTCGATTGCTGGCAGTTCCCTTACACAGGGTGGACACCAGGTCGCCCACATGTTCACCATGATGATCTTGCCTTTAAATTGACTGAAGTCGATGGCTTTACCATCGACGTCATTAAAGGCGACAGGCTCTATCGGGAAAGTCTTTGGCAAGACATTGATCAAATCAACAGTTGATTCCATCGGTTTAGTCGCTTGCTGCATGCCGGGGTACGCATGCGCGACCCCACCAGCAAGTAACGAAAAGAGGGATGACAACAATAATGCCACTATGACTTTATGCTTCATTTAGTATTACGCTTTAGCAAAGTATCTAACTCTCGCTTATCTTCTTCGCTAATTTCATTCGGCACAT
This sequence comes from Shewanella sp. SP2S2-6, assembly GCF_031931965.1. NCBI lineage: Bacteria > Pseudomonadati > Pseudomonadota > Gammaproteobacteria > Alteromonadales > Shewanellaceae > Shewanella > Shewanella sp. SP2S2-6. The sequence goes on from NZ_JAUOEQ010000054.1 coordinate 1,120, forward strand.
TACCGCTGATGCGTTGTTTACGAATGAAGATAAAACCAATCACTAGCCCAATGAGTAACAAGCCAACGGGACCTAACCAAAGAATGTAGGTCTTAGTTTCCATCTTAGGCTTATAGAGTACAAACTCACCGTAACGGCTGGTCATAAACTCGATGATCTCATCATCTCCTTTGCCTTCGTCTACCATCTTGAAGACTTCAAGACGCAGATCGCGCGCAACTGGTGAGTTTGAGTCAATCAAGTTTTGATTTTGACACTGTGGGCAACGTAGCTCATGTGCTAAAGACAAACCGCGCTTTTGATTTTCAGGCGTTTTGAATTCGTAAGTATCAACCGGTGTTGCCATAACGGCGGTCGTCATGCTGAATAACAGCACTAGACCACCAATGATTTTTGTCAGCGTTCTCATGATGCGCCATCCTTCGCCGCTTCAGCTTGTAATTGTTGGATCATAGGGTAAAGGGTTTCACTCCATACGCGTTGGTCGATTGGACCCGCATAACGGAAGCGGATAATACCGTTGTGATCAACCACAAAACTTTCAGGTGCACCATAGACCCCAAGGTCTAATCCTAAACGGCCATCTTTATCATAGATATTGACGTTGTAGGGGTCGCCCTGACGCTTCAACTCTTCTAATGCGGGAGCACGCTCATCGCGATAGTTGATCCCGTAAATTGGCAGAAGATTTTTACGCTTTAGCATCACTAAGAAAGGATGCTCATATTTACAAGATGGACACCAAGTCGCCCACACATTAAGTAATGACACCTTACCTTTTAATTGCTCATTCGTAATGATCTCAGCTGGTGTCTCTAAGCGTTCCAGTTGGAAAGCCGGAATAGGCTTTCCTTCCAGTGCCGAATCCAATTGCTGCGGATTCAGAAATAAGCCTTTATATAGAAACACCCCCATGGCGAGAAATATGACCAATGGGATAAACAGAATCAACTTCTTCATACATTCCCCAATTATTGAGCCGTTGCCAATTTTGCCTTTTCGGCCGAAGGCGCGATGGCTGCAGTGACTTTCGCACGGTAACGTTTATCCGATGCCGCGAAGAATCCACCAATCATCATGAAAATTGCCCCAAACCATAACCAACGCACGAACGGCTTGTAGTTCAAACGAACCGCAAATTCAGTGCTGGTAATTGGATCGCCCATGGTCACATACAAGTCACGGAATAGACCCCAGTCGATACCCGCTTCTGTCATGTCCATTGTACGCACATTATATTGACGACGGTCTGGCTTGAGTAATGTCAGCAGCTCATCACCTTTGTAGACTTCTATCTGTCCCTGCATTGCAGTGTAGTTAGGACCCACTACGTTTTTAGTCTCGAGATACTTAAAGGTATAACCCGCAAGTTCTTGGCTGATACCAGGTCCCATGCGAACACTTTTCTCAATGGAGTAATTCGACACCATAGTGGCACCAATCACAGATACAGCAATACCAAGATGCGCGAAGATCATACCCAGCTGGCTACGGCCCATACGGCTGATGCTGATATCACCTTCTTTCGACTTGACCATATTATAGGCCGCTCTAGCAGTCGCTAAGATAATCCAAGCCGCTGCCGCGATACCAAAGGCAACCCAAGTATTGAATACACCATCGACGATAAATGGCGTCACAATACCGATAGCCGCAGCAATCATTGCAGGGATCAATAACTGACGCTTAAGCTCGCCTACTTTCGATTTTTTCCAACGGATAATTGGACCAATACCCATAAAGCCAAATAAGACTAATACGATAGGCACAAACACAGCGTTGAAGTATGGAGGTCCTACAGAAATTTTACCCATGCCGAGTGCATCGATGAGCAATGGATAGAGTGTACCCAATAGCACAGTACCTGCGGCAACAGTCAGTAACACGTTACAGACCAATAGCATGGTTTCTTTAGACTTCAGCTCGAAACGGGCTGGACTGCTCATTTCACTGGCGCGGAAGGCAAACAGTGTTAATGAACCGCCAATAGCTAAGCCAAGTAACAACAGAATAAACATACCGCGGCTTGGATCGGCTGCGAATGAATGCACTGAGGTTAATACGCCAGAGCGAACAATAAAGGTACCAAGCAAACTTAAAGAGAAAGCGAAGATAGACAGTAATACGGTCCAGTTACGGAAGGCTCCGCGTTTCTCGGTCACAATCAAAGAGTGAACCAGCGCAGTACCCACTAACCAAGGCATGAAAGAAGCGTTCTCTACAGGATCCCAGAACCACCAACCGCCCCAGCCTAATTCATAATATGCCCACCAAGAACCTAACGCGATACCTCCTGTTAGGAAGATCCAAGCGGCTAAGGTCCAAGGACGCGTCCAACGAGCCCATGCAGAATCGAGACGACCGCTCATCAGCGCGGCAATCGCAAATGCAAAACTCACCGAGAAACCCACATAACCTAAATACAGCATAGGTGGATGGAAGATTAATCCCACATCCTGCAGCATTGGGTTCAAGTCACGACCTTCGGCAGGGATCGGGAACAAACGTTCGAATGGACTAGAAGTAAGTAACATGAATAAGCTAAAGCCAATCACGATCAGCGCTAATACTGCCAGTACACGCGCAGTAAACACTTCCTCTAAACCTTTACTAAATAAGGCAACCGCTGCAGCCCAAGTCGATAAAGCAAACACCCAGAACAACAGTGACCCTTCATGACCGCCCCATACGGCCGATATCTTAAAGAAGATAGGTAACTGAGAATTAGAGTGATGTGCCACATAAGCGACGGAGAAATCGTCGACGGCAAAGCTATAAGCCAGTACGACAACAGATACAGTGATAAAAAAGAACATTCCGTACGTTAACGGCCAAGCATACCTAACAAGGTATTGATCTTTACGGGCAACACCTATTAGGGGGACGCTGATTAATAAGAAGGCAAAAGCCACCCCTATTATCAGCGCAAAGTGTCCAAGTTCTGGGATCATGGGTTTTCCTCAGTCTTCAATAATATGTTGATTTAGAAAGACTCTATCTCAACGCACAACATGTTATTCACGCAAATGCACGAAATTTTGCTCATTTTAGTATTTGCTATTGTTCCTGTCTGCCTCTTTCGTACAAAACTGGGTTACTTGTCTCATTCTCAATTTTAGAGGTTGTTGAAAGTCACGGAAGAGGCTCAGTTCTGCATGTGACCGACAAATGACACTTAAGTTTCATACAAAATTTACAAGAAGAATCAATTTGTGAACCAGTGCCCAACTATAAGCTTTCAGTACTGGGATTACCTTATATTACTGTTCAATGAACAATCTTTACGTATAATCTTGCTTCCAAGCCTAGCGGTTACTCCGCTTTCTGCAAACTAAAGTGAATATAGAAACAATGACGACATTTTGGATTTTTATTGCGCTTGTTATGTTAGTCGGCCTTATGCTGATTTGGATCCCGCATTTCAGACAGCAAAAATTGCTGAAAACGGAAGAAGCCGGAGTTCGTAAACAAACGAACCTTGAATTGTTCAATGAACGCTTAGCCACTCTTGAAAAAGAATTAAGCGAGGAGCTACTCGATCAAGCCGAATTCGATGCATTGAAAAAAGAGCTTGAAATCAGTCTACTCCAAGACATCAAACAAGCGAGTGATGATTCACTGGTCAACCAAATCAAGCCAAAGACGATTCTGTGGCCGTCGATCATGTCAGTTTGTTTGGTTGTTATCTCAGGCTATCTTTATCAGCACTTAGGCGCCTTTGAGAATATTGAAACTGCCCAGCAACCTGCCAATCCCCATGCGGGAATGGATACAGCCCAAATCATGATGCAACGCGTGCAGATGATGGAGGCTCAAATTAAAGCCGAACCAGAGAACAGCCAACTGTGGTTCAGCTTAGGCCATGCTTATGTATCGGCAAACCAATACGATAAAGGGATTGCGGCTTTCGATAAAGTAATCGAATTGGTCGGAAAACATGCAGAATTGCTCGGTCCAAAAGCGACAGCTATGTATTACAAAGCGGGTCAACAAATGACACCGCAAATCCAAGCGATTATCGATGAATCTTTAGCTATGGATGCTCAAGATCCTTCAACGTTATTACTTGTAGGTATGGATGCCTTCTTTACGGCTGATTACAAGAAAGCCATCGCCTCTTGGCAAACCATTTTGGATAGCGATCGTGCCGATGTTGATCGCGCAGCCTTAATGAATGCTATCGAAACCGCTAACTTACGTATGCAGTCTGAAACAGCGGGTATGCCAAATGATGAAGCCCACAAGCAAGTGAAAGCAAGTGCGACCAAATCAGTCAATGTCACTATATCTATCTCTGCAGAACTTGCCGCTAAAGCCAGCCCTGAAGACACTATCTTTATCTTTGCCCGTGCAACTGAAGGACCAAAAGTCCCATTAGCGGCGACCAAAGTCAGTGCTAAGTCGCTCCCAATTACGGTGACATTAGATGACAGCAGCGGTATGGGTGGTGATAAGAAGTTGAGTGACGCAACCAATGTGGAAGTGATTGCTGTGCTGTCTAAACAAGGTAATATCAAACCGCAAACGGGTGATATTCAAGGCAAGATCAGTAAAGTCGCCGTAGGCGATACAGCGAACCTAGTACTTGATACTCAAGTACAATAAATCGCAGTTAATTGCAGATATAAAAAAACCGGCTTTCGCCGGTTTTTTTATATCTGAAGAATTACTTAGCTGTAGACATAAATTTGATAGCAGCTTTGTAATCATCATCAGTACAATCAGTACACATACCGCCTGGTGGCATAGCATTCAGACCGGTTTTCACACTCTTCACTAGAGCATCAACGCCCTTAGCTAAGCGTGGTTCCCATTCTGCAGCGTTGTGCACTTTTGGAGCACCAGCAACACCCATGCTGTGGCATACGGTACATGCCTTATTATAAATAGCCTCAGCATCTTGAGCTGAAGCGTTAACTGACATAGTCAAAGCAGCGACAGCAGTCATTGCTAACAGTTTTTTCATGTTCAATGTTCCTAATGCAAATACGTACAAAGCTCGGCGCCGCCCTTACTTAGGCAGACTCATTATAGCCGACTAAGATTACTACAAACTTCAAGAAATCTCATCTTTTTGTGATTAGAATCTCAACACAAAATGAATCAGGCGACAAGGATGACAAATTCGTTAATATATTAGCAAGTCGTAAAAAAGTTCGATAAATATTGCGGTTATTGGAACCACATCATATTGCTGACATCTAATGCAAACCAAGAGTAAACCCCCAATAACGTTTGTGTTAGAATGACTTGTGTTTCCTTCCGGCTTGAGATAGAGGGTTCAGTGACAAATATAACTAAAGAAACCACGTTAGTGTCAGCCAGCAAGCTGACCTGTATCCGCGAAGAACGCATCCTTTTTGATGAGTTAAGTTTTGATATTAATGCCGGTGACATTGTTCAAATCGAAGGCCCTAACGGCGCAGGCAAAACCAGTTTATTACGCATATTAGCAGGTCTTTCTCGCCCTTATGCTGGGCAAACATTTTACATAAATGAAGACATAAACCGCTGCCGTGATGAATACAATGAAGATCTCTTGTATCTCGGCCATTTGGCGGGCGTTAAATGTGAGCTGACTGCCGAAGAAAACCTTAATTTCAATTTAAGAATCAGTGGTTATGATGACTTTGATACCTCAGCTATTTTAGCCAAAGTAAACTTAACCGGTTTTGAAGAGGCGCTTGCTGGACATTTATCTGCAGGCCAGCATCGCAGAACTGCGCTATCGAGATTGTGGCATAGCAATTGTAAAATTTGGATCCTTGACGAACCTTTTACCGCGATCGATAAAAAAGGCGTCGAAGAGCTGGAGCAATTATTTATTCAGCATGCGGATAATGGTGGGTGCGTGATCCTCACAACTCACCAAGATATGGGCATTATCAAAGATGATAGGCTTCGTAAAATTCGTCTAGATTATCGCTTCATATAAGGTCAGGCTAAATGAAAAGAGGCATCAGTTTTACCCAGGCATTTTTCACCTTGCTGCAGCGAGATCTTAAAATTGCCATTCGCCACCGCGGCGACATTTTTAACCCACTGCTATTTTTTATTATGGTTGTGACCTTATTCCCACTGGGGATCGGCCCAGAGCCACAGATGTTAGCCCGTGTAGCACCCGGAATAATTTGGGTTGCAGCGTTACTAGCCTCTATGTTGTCACTTGAAAGGCTTTTCAAAGCCGACTTTAGTGATGGTAGCTTAGAACAAATGTTATTGAGTCCGCAGCCATTAGCCATTCTGGTATTAGCCAAAGTGTTAGCCCATTGGATTTTAACCGGTGTGCCACTGATTATTATTGCGCCACTGTTAGCGGTGCTACTCAATTTAGATGGCAATAGTTATGGCGCGTTAATATCGACCCTTGCGCTAGGCACGCCAGTATTGTCGCTATTAGGTGCCATTGGTGTGGCATTAACCGTCGGCCTTAGAAAAGGTGGCGTGTTACTCAGCTTACTTATTTTGCCCTTGTATATTCCGGTTCTCATTTTTGCAACGAGTGCCATAGACGCGGCAGGAATGAATTTACCCTATGACGGTCAGCTCGCTATAATAGGCGCTATGCTGGTCGGATCGTTAACCTTAGCACCTTTTGCAATTGGTGCATCTCTGCGAGTGAGTACTAACTAAAATGTGGAAATGGTTACACCCTTACGCGGATCCTGAACGCGCATATAAGTTATCAGGAACATTATTTCCATGGTTTGCGATTTTAGCAGGTCTGTTTATTGCTGTGGGCACAACATGGGGACTCGTGTTTGCACCGACTGATTATCAGCAGGGTGATAGCTATCGCATCATCTTTATCCATGTCCCAGCAGCTTCTATGTCGATGGCAGCTTACATGGGGATGGCAACAGCGGCCTTTATCGGTCTAGTTTGGCAAATAAAACTTGCCGACTGGGCAGCGGCTTCTATTGCTCCCATTGGCGCAGTGATCACCTTTATCGCACTCTTTACAGGAGCGGCATGGGGTAAACCTATGTGGGGCGCTTGGTGGGTATGGGATGCACGCTTAACCTCAGAGCTAGTATTACTGTTCTTATATCTAGGTGTTATCTCACTCTATGCTTCATTTGAGGATAAAGTGCTCGCTGCTCGTGCTGCAGGGATCCTCGCGATTGTGGGTGTAATTAACATCCCAATCATCAAATACTCAGTTGAATGGTGGAGCTCATTGCATCAGCCATCGACTATCCGCATTACCGAGAAATCGACAATGTCGACGGAAATGCTCTATCCACTGTTAATCAATATGCTTGGCTTCGGTCTCATGATAGGTGCCATCACTATTGTGCGATTCAAGGCAGAAATTTTAGCAAGAAATGGCATGCGCCCTTGGGTGCGTGAACTAGCTAAGGCTGAGGAGGTCAAATAATGCAATTCGATTCGATCAGTGATTTTTTTAATATGGGCGGCTATGCATTCTATGTATGGCTATCCTACGGAGTAACCTTCTTTTGCCTGTCAACGCTTATCATTACCAGTGCACGCCAAAAGCGTAAGGTGTTAATTGAAATCGCGAAGAAGATGGATAGAGAAGAACGCCTAAAAGAAACTAGGAGTACCAAATCGTGAACCCAAGACGCAAAAAAAGACTGACGTTAGCAGTAGCATTAATCGGTGGCGTTGCTGCGATTACTTCGCTTTTGCTCTATGCGCTGAACTCCAACTTGAACTTATTCTATACTCCGTCTGAAATTGTCCACGGCAAGACAGACACTGGCGTAAAACCTGAAATTGGCCAACGTATTCGTGTCGGCGGAATGGTGACGGTAGGTTCGATGGTGCGAGATCCCAAAAGCTTGCATGTCGAATTTGCAGTGCATGACTCCCTCGGTGGCGAAGTACTGGTCACTTATGACGACCTATTGCCCGATCTTTTCCGTGAAGGACAAGGCATTGTTGCTCAGGGTGTACTGGGTGCTGATGGCAAACTAGAAGCAACTGAAGTACTCGCCAAGCATGATGAAAACTACATGCCACCAGAAGTCGCTGAAGCCATGGGCCAAAAGCACGAAAAGTTAGATTATAGCCAGCAAAAGGCACCTGATACTAAGTAGGTTATTGATGGATCAGCAATAGCGTACAAACTAAGCCTCCTAGCTTAATAACTAGTGAGGCTTTTTTATTATCTCAATATGCACAATTAAAGGTGGACTATACTCTAGGCAGCGCCAATACCTAAGATTGCATATGATTCAAATGAGACAACTAAACTCTAGTTTGCAACACATTCTAAGCTTCCTAATTATCTGCTTGATAGGCCTCTCTCAGGAAGCCAATGCTGCTAAAGTTGTTGTTATCGAAAGCTACCATCATAGCTATCAATGGGACCAAGAATACTATCAAGCGATTTATGACACGCTCAGCCCTCACCACGATGTTAGTTATTTCGAGATGGATACCAAACGCTTGCCCGAAGAGCAATTTACTGAACGAGCTGACTTAGCATGGAAATACATTCAACAACAAGCACCTCAATTGGTTATTCTCGCCGATGATAATGCGGTTAATCTCTTACACCAGCGCCTAAATGACAGCCTAATCCCAGTAGTCTATTTAGGGGTGAATATGAATCCTAGAGAATATCATCTCAATGAACACAAACGCTTCACAGGCGTCATTGAGAGACCACTACTACGACGTTCACTACTGCTCATTCAACGTTTACTACCGCAAACTGTGCATAGAAAAATCTTAGTTCTATTCGACCAAGGAGTCACCTCTGACTCAGCGGCTGAATACATCAGTAAACAACACTCAAGCATGTTAGGCGATATCGAAGTTAATTTAGTGCAATTGTCACAGCTAACAGATTGGCAGCGGAATGTATTGACCGCGAAGGAACAGCGTTATAACGCTATAGTCGTGGCGCTATACCACACGGTTAGAGATGCAGATAATCGTTCTGTTGATGCGGATCAGCTACTAAAATGGATATCTGAACATACCCCAGTACCCAATTTCGGGTTTTGGGGATTCAGTGTCTCCGCCGAGGGTAATATTGGCGGCTACGTACTCGACGGCTATCATCATGGCAAGATAGCAGCCAATATGGCATTAAAAATACTGGCAGGCGATAAACCCGAGAATATCTTTCCAGTGACAGATGATCTTGGAAAATACATGTTTAGTCGGCAAGGCTTGGCAAGATGGAATATATCACTACCGAAAGACATAGAGAAAAATACACTGTGGGTAGAGTAGGAAAATGGGTATAAAAAAGCCGGGCATTGCCCGGCTTTTTAAAAGTGTAACCTTAATTACTCAGCAGCTTCAACATCAACAGCTTGAGCAGCTTCTGGACGGCCAACTAGCTCGATGTAAGCCATAGGGGCTTTATCACCAGCACGTAAACCGCACTTAAGGATACGGGTATAGCCACCAGGACGTTCCTGGTAACGTGGACCCAACTCAGTAAATAACTTACCAACGACTTCAGCGTCGCGAGTACGTGCAAACGCTAAACGACGGTTTGCAACGCTGTCACTCTTAGCAAGTGTTATCAGAGGCTCAACTACGCGACGCAGTTCTTTCGCTTTAGCCACAGTTGTCTTGATGATCTCATGACGAACTAGTGAACCGGCCATGTTGCGAAACATGGCTTGGCGATGACTGCTGTTACGGTTTAGTTGACGACCACTCTTACGATGGCGCATGACCTAATCCTTATAACCTAAATCTGTACAAACCTGAGACTTATAGGTCGTCTGCTAAACTAGCTGGAGGCCAGTTTTCCAAACGCATACCTAACGACAGTCCGCGAGAAGCTAAAACATCCTTAATTTCAGTAAGAGATTTCTTACCTAAGTTCGGGGTTTTCAGCAACTCAACTTCAGTGCGCTGTACCAGATCTCCGATGTAATGAATCGCTTCGGCTTTCAAGCAGTTAGCCGAACGTACAGTTAGCTCTAAATCGTCGACAGGACGCAGCAGAATCGGATCGAATTCCGGTTTCTCTTCTTTCAGCTCTGGCTCAGTCACGTCACGTAACTCTACAAAAGCATCTAGCTGTTCAGCCAGAATAGTTGCAGAACGACGGATAGCTTCCTCAGGATCGATAGTACCGTTTGTGGTCATATCGATAACGAGTTTATCTAAGTCAGTACGCTGTTCTACACGTGCTGCTTCTACATTGTAGGCAATACGTGCAACTGGCGAGAAAGAAGCATCAACCAGCAAGCGGCCGATTGGGCGATCATCGTCTTCAGTCTGTGCACGAGCAGATGCTGGTACATAGCCACGACCACGCTCAACGCGAATACGCATGCTGATATCATTGTTACCTGTCAGGTGACAGATAATATGATCAGGATTCACGATAGTGACATCACCATCATGCGTGATATCTGCTGCGATGACAGGGCCTGCGCCGGACTTGCTCAACGTAAGCATAGCCTCGTCTTTACCCTCGATAGTCACTGCTAACCCTTTCAGGTTTAACAAGATCTCAAGGATATCTTCTTGAACGCCTTCCTTACTGCTGTATTCGTGCAGTACACCGTCAATCTCGACTTCGGTAACCGCGCAGCCGGGCATAGACGACAATAGGATGCGACGCAACGCGTTACCTAAAGTGTGGCCGAAACCACGCTCAAGTGGTTCCAATGTAACCTTGGCACGTGTTGAGTTAACCTGCTCGATATCAACGAGACGCGGTTTAAGAAATTCTGTAACAGAACCCTGCATTGTGTCCTCTCTTGTTTGTTAGCCTTACTTAGAGTAAAGCTCGACGATCAGCTGTTCGTTAATTTCCGCAGACAAATCGCTACGTTCTGGAACGCGCTTGAAAGCACCTTCCATTTTCGCGCTGTCGACTTCAACCCATGTAGGCTTCTCGCGTTGAGCTGCCACTTCTAAAGCCGCTTTAATACGAGCTTGAGTACGTGACTTCTCGCGGATGCTCACAACATCATTCGCAGACACTTTGAATGATGGAATGTTAACAACACGACCGTTAACCATAATTGATTTATGGCTCACTAGCTGACGTGATTCTGCACGAGTTGCACCGAAGCCCATACGATAAACGACGTTATCAAGACGGGTTTCTAAAAGCTGAAGCAGGTTTTCACCTGTGTTGCCTTTAGTACGTGCAGCATCTTTGTAATAGTTACGGAATTGTTTTTCTAACACACCGTAAATACGACGAACTTTTTGTTTTTCGCGTAACTGAGTACCATACTCTGACAAACGTGGCTTACGAGCGCCATGTTGTCCAGGTGCAGTTTCCAGTTTACACTTTGAATCGATTGCTCTCACACCGCTTTTTAAGAAAAGGTCTGTACCTTCTCGGCGGCTGAGCTTGAGCTTGGGACCCAAGTATCTTGCCATGATCTTTCTCCAACTATCCTAATGAAACGACGTTATACACGACGCTTTTTAGGAGGACGACAACCATTATGAGGGATCGGCGTCACATCGGTAATGTTGGTAATTTTATAACCAACAGCGTTCAGCGCACGAATGGCTGACTCACGACCTGGACCTGGACCCTTCACAAACACTTCAAGGTTTTTTAAACCGTAGTCTTGAGCAGCAGCACCTGCACGCTCAGCAGCCACCTGTGCAGCAAATGGAGTAGATTTACGTGAACCACGGAAACCTGAACCACCTGAAGTAGCCCATGACAACGCATTACCTTGACGATCTGTAATGGTGACAATAGTGTTGTTGAAAGAAGCATGGATATGAGCCATGCCATCTGCAACCTGTTTACGTACGCGCTTACGCGGAGAACGTGACGGAACTTTAGCCATTGCTTTACCTTCCCGTTACTTTCTAATTGGTTTACGTGGACCTTTACGCGTACGCGCATTGGTCTTAGTACGTTGCCCACGGAGAGGCAGGCTACGGCGATGGCGGAGACCACGATAACAACCAAGATCCATAAGACGCTTGATGTTCATTGAAATCTCACGACGTAAGTCACCTTCTACTAGGTATTTAGCGACTTCTTCGCGTAGTGTGTCTATTTGAGCTTCGCTCAATTCCTTGATCTTAGCAGTTTCAGCGATTGCTGTAGCCGCGCAGATTGCTCTAGCGCGAGTACGGCCGATGCCGAAGATTGCAGTCAATGCGATGACTGTATGCTTTTGATCAGGAATGTTAATGCCAGCGATACGGGCCACTATGCACTCCTTAAAGTTAAAGGCCAACTGCGAAAAGCCCGAAAGGATACTCGACAGTCGACAGATTTGCAAACAAAATTTTGTTCAGCCCAATTCATGGGCTGAACAAATTACTTTTTAGCCTTGACGCTGTTTGTGTTTTGGTTCAACACAGATAACGCGTACAACGCCACTACGCTTGACGATCTTGCAGTTACGGCAGATCTTCTTCACGGAAGCTCGAACTTTCATTTCATCACTCCGTAAAGCTACTTAGCGACCAAAGCGATCTAAATTCGCTTTGTTTACTAGGTTAGCTTTCTTCATCACAGACTCATACTGATGAGACATCATATGGGTCTGAACCTGAGCCATGAAGTCCATGATCACGACTACCATAATGAGTAGTGAAGTACCGCCAAAATAGAACTGTACTTTCCACGCGATTAACATGAACTCCGGAATTAAGCAGATAAAGGTTATGTATAACGCGCCTGCCAATGTCAAACGGGTCATAACTTTATCAATGTAACGCGAAGTCTGTTCTCCAGGACGGATCCCAGGGATGAATGCACCACTCTTCTTCAAGTTATCTGCTGTTTCACGTGGGTTAAACACCAACGCAGTATAGAAGAAACAGAAAAAGATAATCGCTGTTGCATATAATAATGAGTAAAGCGGTTGTCCAGGTGACACAGCCAGTGAAAAATCACTTAACCATGACATGGACTCATTTTGACCGAACCACTGGGCCAGTGTTCCAGGAAACAAAATGATGCTTGACGCAAAAATTGGCGGAATAACACCTGCCATGTTTATTTTCAGCGGTAGATGGGTACTTTGCGCAGCGAACACCTTACGGCCTTGCTGACGCTTAGCATAGTTAACGACGATACGACGCTGACCACGTTCCACAAACACTACAAAATAAGTCACTGCAAACACAATTACCGCGAGCAACAACAATACTAACACATTCAAGTCACCTTGACGCGCCTGCTCAGCCGTTTGGCCGATAGCGGAAGGTAATCCAGCAACAATACCTGCGAAAATCAAAATCGAGATACCATTACCTATACCACGTTCGGTAATTTGCTCACCTAGCCACATAAGGAACATAGTTCCTGTTACTAAGCTCACAACCGCAACAAAGTAGAATCCAAATCCAATGTTGACCACAAGGCCTGGCACTAAGTTTGGTAACCCGGTTGCAATACCGACCGACTGGAATGTACCCAGCACTAAGGTACCCCATCTGGTATATTGACTGATTTTCTTACGTCCTGATTCGCCTTCTTTTTTCAATTCAGCGAGTGCAGGATGTACCACAGTCAACAGTTGCATGATAATCGATGCCGAAATGTACGGCATAATACCTAATGCAAAGATAGAGGCACGCTCAAGGGCACCACCCGAGAACATGTTAAACATGCCAAGGATGGTTCCACTTTGCTGAGCAAACAGCTCTGCTAATACAGCTGCGTCAATACCAGGAATTGGCACAAACGAACCGGCTCTAAAGACGATAATCGCACCAATCACGAACAGGAGGCGAGCTTTCAATTCTGAAAGTCCACCTTTCGCGCTTTTTAAATCAAGTCCTGGTTTTGCCATCGACGTATTATTCCTCGATCTTACCGCCGGCAGCTTCAATAGCTGCACGTGCACCTTTGGTTACCTTCAGACCTTTAACAGTCACAGGGCGCTCAATGGTACCTGAAAGAACAATTTTCGCAAACTGGATGTTGCGAGTTATAACGTTCGCATCTTTCAGAGCGTTTAAGTCGATAACATCACCGTTAACTTTTGCCAGTTCGAGTACACGAACTTCAGCTGTTACCATAGCGCGACGCGAGGTAAAACCAAATTTAGGTAAACGGATTTTAAGTGGCATTTGACCACCTTCAAATCCTGGGCGTACACCGCCACCAGAACGAGACTTTTGGCCTTTATGACCACGACCCGCTGTTTTACCTAGACCTGAGCCCATACCACGGCCTACACGCTTTGGTGCATGCTTAGAGCCTGCAGCTGGAGATAGAGTATTTAAACGCATCTATTAATCCTCCACCTTAACCATGTAGTAGACCTTGTTGATCATACCGCGAACAGAAGGAGTATCTTCTAATTCAACAGTGTGACCAATGCGACGCAAACCAAGACCCGTTAGGGTTGCGCGGTGCTTCGGTAAACGACCGATACCGCTTTTAGTTTGAGTAACTTTTACAGTTTTAGTTGCCATGGTGCATTACCCCCGAATTTCGTCAACATTCAGGCCACGCTTAGCTGCGATTTGCGAAGGTGACTTCATGTGCACCAAAGCATCGACAGTCGCGCGAACGATGTTGATCGGGTTAGTAGAACCGTATGCTTTTGACAGAACGTTATGAACGCCTGCTACTTCCAATACGGCACGCATTGCGCCACCGGCAATAATACCAGTACCTTGTGATGCAGGTTGCATGTACACAAGAGAACCAGTATGACGACCTTTAACTGGGTGATGCAGAGTACCTGCATTCAACTCAACGGTCACAATGTTACGACGAGCTTTTTCCATAGCTTTTTGAATCGCTGCTGGAACTTCACGTGCCTTGCCATAGCCGTAGCCAATCTTACCGTTACCATCACCCACTACTGTCAGTGCTGTGAAGCTAAAGATACGACCGCCCTTAACTACTTTAGAAACACGATTAACTGCAATCAATTTCTCTTGCAGATCGTCTTTTTGCTGAGCTTCTAATTTAGCCATTTTATAACCCCTTAGAACTTCAGGCCAGCTTCACGAGCTGCATCTGCTAACGCAGCTACACGACCGTGATACTTGAAACCAGAACGATCGAACGCAACTGAAGTTACGCCTTTTTCGATCGCGCGCTCAGCAACAAATTTACCTACTGCTTTCGCTGCGTCTACGTTACCGGTACTCTTCAGTAGCTCTTTAACCGCTTTTTCTACGGTTGAAGCAGCTGCCAACACCTGAGCTTCAGGATTGATCACCTGAGCATAAATGTGACGCGGTGTACGATGTACAACCAGACGGTTCACGCCCAGCTCTTGGATCTTCTTACGAGCGCGAGTAGCGCGACGTAAGCGAGATGTTTTCTTATCCATATCGCGTTACCTACTTCTTCTTAGCCTCTTTACGGCGTACTACTTCGTCGTCATAGCGAACACCCTTGCCTTTGTATGGCTCTGGTGGACGGTATCCGCGAATCTCAGCAGCGACTTGGCCAATTAACTGTTTATCAACGCCACGTAGGACGATATCAGTTTGGCTAGGACACTCTGCAGTAACGCCTGCGGGCAGTTTGTGTACTAACGGATGAGAGAAACCTAAAGTCAGGTCAATATCAGAACCGACGAGTTTCGCACGGTAACCAACGCCAACTAACTTTAACTTACGCTCAAAACCTTGAGATACACCAACAACCATGTTGTTTACTAATGCACGAGTTGTACCTGCCTGTGCCCAAGCGTTAACAACGCCTTCGACAGGGAGGAACTTAACTACGCCAGCTTCAATAACAACATTGACCGCATTGTTGATCACTCGAGTCAGACTACCTTTTCCGCCTTTGACGGTAAGAGTCTGTTCGTTCAAGGTCACCTCTACGCCAGCTGGAATAGATACTGGTGCTTTTGCTACACGAGACATTCCTAGCTCCTTAAGCTACGTAGCAGATAACCTCGCCACCCATGCCTGCAAGGCGGGCGGCACGATCAGTCATCAAGCCTTTAGAAGTGGACACAATTGCGACACCCAGACCGCCCATCACCTTTGGAAGTTCGTTTTTACCTTTGTAAATACGAAGACCAGGGCGACTTACACGCTGGATAGTCTCAACGACTGGTTGGCCTTGGAAATACTTTAAAGTAACTTCCAGTTCAGGCTTGGCTTCATCTGCTACGGCGTAATCAGCGATGTAACCTTCTTCTTTAAGCAGTTTCGCAATAGCGACTTTCAACTTAGCAGAAGGCATCTTCACCGATACGTGGTTAGCAGCTTGGCCGTTACGAATACGGGTTAACATATCCGCAATAGGATCTTGCATGCTCATATTAGCTTACTCCGTGACAAGTGCTTACCAGCTGGCCTTACGCAGGCCAGGAACTTCACCACGCATGGTTGCTTCACGTAATTTGATACGGCTTAAGCCGAATTTACGTAAGAAGCCATGAGGGCGACCAGTTTGATTACAACGATTGCGTTGACGCGCAGCGCTGGAATCACGTGGTAGAGCTTGCAACTTAAGTACTGCATCCCAACGGTCTTCGTCAGAAGAAGCTGGACTTGCAATGATAGTCTTAAGAGCCGCACGCTTTTCAGCGTACTTGGCCACGAGCTGTGCACGTTTAACTTCACGTGCTTTCATTGATGTTTTTGCCATTACGCTACCCTTATTTCTTGAATGGGAAGTTAAAAGCGTCTAACAAAGCACGACCTTCTTCATCATTCTTCGCAGTAGTAGTGATAACAATATCCATACCACGAATCTTATCGATTTTATCGTAATCGATTTCTGGGAAGATGATCTGCTCACGCACGCCCATTGCGTAGTTACCACGGCCGTCAAACGCTTTAGCGCTTAAGCCACGGAAGTCACGAATACGTGGGATTGCGATATCGACTAAACGCTCTAAGAATTCCCACATACGCTCACCGCGTAGGGTCACTTTACAGCCAATAGGGTAGCCTTCACGGATTTTAAAACCAGCAACTGACTTACGAGCAACAGTCACTACTGGCTTTTGACCAGCGATTGCAGTCATATCACGGACAGCATGGTCCATGATTTTCTTGTCTGCAACAGCTTCGCCAACACCCATGTTCAGGGTGATTTTCTCAATCCGAGGGACTTGCATGACACTGGTATAACCGAACTTTTTAGCAAGTTCAGCGACAACAGTCTCTTGGTATTTATCATGCAGTTTCGCCATCGTTTACTCCAATTACTTAACGAGTTCACTGTTCGATTTGAAGAAACGAACTTTTTTGCCGTCTTCAAAGCGGAAACCAACGCGATCAGCTTTGCCAGTGGCAGAGTTGAAAATCGCTACATTTGATGCTTGTATCGGTGCTTCTTTCTCAACAATACCGCCAGCTACGCCCAATTGTGGGTTTGGCTTTTGGTGTTTTTTGACAAGATTGATGCCTTCAACAATCAATTTACCAGTAGGAAGGACTTGAGAAACTTTTGCACGTTTACCCTTGTCTTTACCTGCTAATACAATCACTTCGTCTTCACGACGTATTTTAGCTGCCATTTTGAAGCTCCTTACAGTACTTCTGGTGCCAGCGAGACAATTTTCATAAATTGCTCATTACGCAATTCACGTGTCACTGGTCCAAAGATACGAGTACCAATCGGCTGCAGGTTGTTGTTCAAAAGAACAGCTGCATTCCGATCGAAGCGAATGACAGAACCGTCTGGACGACGTACGCCTTTCTTAGTACGGACTACCACCGCGTTATACACATCGCCTTTCTTCGCTTTAGCGCGAGGAATCGCTTCTTTAACAGAAACTTTGATGATGTCGCCGATACCGGCATAACGACGATGAGAGCCACCCAAGACCTTAATACACTGAACTCTGCGTGCGCCGCTGTTACAAGCAACGTCAAGAGTCGATTGCATTTGGATCATTTTAAGTGCTCCGCTATCGTTACTACACAATTCCCACTATGGGACAATAAAAACACTCATTTTTGCTATTAATTTAGTCAAAAATGGCGCGCAAATATAACACCATAAAAGTGGAATGTATAGTATTAAAAAACAAACGGCCCCACATTCTGGAGCCGTTTACCTAAATACCTAATTAACTTAGGCCTTTGATACTACTTCAACCAGGGTCCAAGACTTAGTCTTAGACAAAGGACGACATTCGCGAATCGCTACTAAATCGCCTTCATTGCACTGATTAGTTTCGTCATGTGCATGGATCTTAGTCGTACGCTTAATGTATTTCCCATAAATTGGGTGTTTCACTTGGCGTTCGATAGCAACAGTAATGGACTTGTCCATTTTGTTGCTAGTTACACGACCCTGCAAAGTACGGATTTTATCAGACATTATGCACCCGCCTTAGAAGTAATAATGGTCTTAACGCGCGCAATATTACGGCGCACTAATTTCAGTTGATTAGTCTGAGTCAACTGACCAGTGGCGTGTTGCATACGCAGGTTGAACTGCTCACGCAGCAGACCAAGTAGTTCAGCGTTCAGTTCTTCAACGCTCTTTTCTCTCAGTTCGCTCGCTTTCATTACATCACCGTCTTAGTTACGAAGGTAGTCTTAATTGGAAGCTTGGCAGCAGCTAAAGCAAACGCTTCACGAGCGATCACTTCAGAAACACCATTCATCTCATAAAGAACCTTACCAGGTTGAATCTGACATACCCAGTATTCAACGTTACCCTTACCTTTACCCATACGCACTTCGAGAGGCTTAGAGGTAATCGGTTTGTCCGGGAAAACTCGAATCCAAATTTGTCCCTGACGCTTAATGTGACGTGTCATGGCACGACGTGCAGATTCGATCTGACGCGCAGTTAAACGGCCACGGCCGACTGCTTTCAGACCAAAAGTACCAAAGCTAACTTCGGTACCGTTCGCCAGACCGCGGTTGCGGCCTTTGAACATCTTGCGAAACTTCATACGTTTAGGTTGCAGCATTGCCGGCTCTCCTATTTACCACGAGGCTTGCGCTTAGGTTGCTGCTGCTTCGGTTCTTCAATCTGTGGCAGCATTCCATCTAGAACTTCACCTTTGAAGATCCAAACTTTAACGCCAATCACACCGTATTGGGTGTGACTTTCAGATGTAGAATAGTCGATATCAGCACGCAAAGTATGTAAAGGTACACGACCTTCACGATACCACTCATCACGCGCAATCTCAGCTCCGCCTAAACGGCCACTAACTTGTACTTTGATACCTTGAGCACCAATACGCATTGCGTTTTGAACTGCGCGCTTCATAGCACGACGGAACATAACACGACGCTCTAATTGCTGTGCAATTGAATCAGCAACTAACTTGGCATCTAGCTCAGGTTTACGGATCTCAGCGATGTTAATTTGAGCAGGAGTGCCAGCAAGTTTTGACACTGCAGCACGCAATACTTCAACGTCTTCACCTTTCTTACCAATCACAACACCTGGACGGGCAGTGTGAATCGTAACGCGGATGCTTTTCGCTGGACGTTCGATAACAATCTTAGATACTGAAGCAGCTTGTAATTTCTCTACAAGAAACTTACGCACTTCCCAGTCGCTGTTCAGGTTACTTGCGTAATCTGATTTATCTGCGTACCAGGTAGAGATCCAAGGCTTGGTGATACCCAGACGGATACCATTAGGATGTACTTTCTGTCCCATTGCTCTCTCCTAGCGATCTGATACAACCACAGTAATGTGGCTGGTACGCTTCATGATACGATCAGCGCGGCCTTTAGCACGTGGCATGATACGCTTCATAGTTGGGCCTTCATCTACGAAGACGGCTCCTACTTTAAGCTCATCAATATCCGCGCCTTCGTTGTGTTCGGCGTTTGCGATAGCTGAGTCAAGTACTTTTTTAACCAGTACGGCGGCTTTCTTGGGGCTGAAAGTCAAAATTTCGAGTGCCTTAGCAACAGGCAAACCACGAATTTGATCAGCAACCAGACGGGCCTTCTGCGCAGACGTACGGGCAAAACGATGTTTAGCTAAAACTTCCATCTTATTCCTCCCGTATTAACGCTTCTTCGCTTTCTTATCAGCGGCATGGCCACGATAAGTGCGAGTTGGTGAAAATTCACCAAGTTTGTGGCCGATCATTTCGTCAGTTACGAACACAGGAACGTGCTGACGACCATTATGGACAGCGATGGTCAAACCAATCATATTTGGAATGATCATAGAGCGACGTGACCAAGTCTTAATAGGCTTTTTGTCACCGGCTTCCATCGCTTTCTCTACCTTCTTCAGCAAGTGCAGGTCAATGAAGGGACCTTTCTTGAGAGAACGTGGCATGGCGAATCCTCTTACTATTTATTACGACGACGTACGATGTACTTGTCAGTGCGCTTGTTACTACGAGTTTTATAACCCTTAGTTGGCACACCCCATGGAGTCACTGGGTGACGACCACCAGAAGTACGGCCTTCACCACCACCGTGTGGATGGTCTACTGGGTTCATTGCAACACCGCGAACTGTAGGACGAATGCCTCTCCAGCGCTTAGCACCTGCTTTACCTAACTGGCGTAGCATGTGTTCGGCATTACCAACTTCACCAAATGTCGCGCGGCAATCAACTGGCACTTTACGCATTTCGCCTGAGCGAAGACGTAGAGTGGCATATGCGCCATCACGAGCAACAACTTGTACATAAGCCCCTGCAGAACGAGCGATCTGAGCACCTTTACCAGGCTTCATTTCAACAGCGTGAACTACAGAACCTACTGGGATGTTGCGTAGTGGCATAGCGTTACCGGTTTTGATCTCGGCAGCAACACCAGACTGGATCTTATCGCCAGCTTGCATGCCTTTGGCAGCAAGAATATAACGACGCTCACCATCCGCATACAATACTAACGCGATGTTAGCTGTACGGTTTGGATCGTATTCCAGACGCTCAATCTTTGCAGGGATACCATCTTTATCGCGTTTGAAATCGATTAGACGATAATGCTGCTTATGACCACCACCTACGTGACGGACAGTGATACGGCCAGTATTGTTACGGCCACCACTTTTAGATTTTTTCGCCAACAGGCCAGCAAAGGGTTTACCCTTATGCAGGTCAGTGTTCACCACTTTAACTACGTGGCGACGACCTGGAGAGGTTGGCTTACACTTAATAACTGCCATGATAATTCTCCTTTGCTTACTCAGCGCCGCCGACGAAATCGATGTCAGCACCAGCAGCTAGAGTTACATAGGCTTTTTTCCAATCGCTACGACGACCAGTACGGCCACCAGTGCGTTTAGTTTTGCCTTTGCTTACTAAAGTGCGAACTGAATCAACTTCAACTTCAAATAGCTTAGCAACAGCAGCTTTAATTTCAGCTTTAGTTGCATCGATAGCTACGCGGAAAACAACAGTGTTGTGCTTCTCAGCGTTCACAGTGCTCTTTTCAGAGATGTGTGGAGCGAGAATAACTTTTAGCAAACGTTCTTCGCGGATCATCATGCTAGCATCTCCTCGATTTGCTTCACTGCGTCAGCAGTCACAAGCACAGTGTTGAACGCGATCAGACTAACTGGGTCAAGACCCGCTACGTCACGAACGTCAACTTTGTACAGGTTACGAGCTGCTAAGAATAAGTTCTCATCAACTTCTGCAGTCACAATCAGAACGTCTTCAAGGTGCATTGCTTTCAATTTAGCTTTCAGCTCTTTAGTTTTAGGAGCTTCAACACCGAAAGATTCAACAACAACCAGACGCTCTTGACGTACCAATTCAGACAGAATGCTTTTCAGCGCGCCGCGGTACATCTTTTTGTTAACTTTTTGGCTATGATCTTGGGTTTTAGCAGCGAATGTTACGCCACCGCCACGCCAGATTGGGCCTTTAACAGAACCAGCACGAGCACGGCCAGTTCCTTTTTGGCGCCAAGGCTTTTTGCCTGAGCCAGTTACTTCCGCACGAGTCTTTTGAGCACGAGTGCCCTGACGCGCGTTTGCAGCGTATGCTACAACTACCTGATGAACCAGTGCCTCGTTAAAGTCACGGCCGAAGGTAGTTTCGGAAACTTCAAGAGCGCTTTGCGCGTCTTTCAATACCAATTCCATTACTATCTCCTCAGACCTTAAGCTTTAACGGCAGGCTTGATAATCAAGTCGCCATTGGTAGCGCCAGGAACAGCGCCACGGACTAGTAGCAGGTTACGCTCAACATCTACACGAACTACAACTAGATTTTGAGTAGTAACACGCTCGGCACCCATATGGCCTGACATTTTTTTGCCTTTGAATACGCGACCAGGCGTTTGGTTCTGACCGATAGAACCATTCGAGCGGTGCGACAAAGAGTTACCGTGAGTCATATCTTGAGTACGGAAGTTCCAACGCTTAACACCGCCTTGGAAGCCTTTACCTTTTGATTGACCAGTAACATCTACTTTCGCTACGTCTGCGAAAATATCAACATTTAGCTCAGCACCAACTTCAATGCCCTCGCCTTCACCGTCTACCAAACGCATTTCCCACAAACCACGACCGGCTTCAACACCGCTCTTGGCAAAGTGACCTGCTTCTGGTTTAGTGATGCGATTGGCTTTTTTGGTGCCAGTTGTAACTTGAAGTGCACGGTAGCCGTCAGTTTCTAAAGTTTTCACTTGAGTAACACGGTTGCCTGCAACTTCAATTACAGTAACTGGTATTGAAACACCATCTTCAGTGAAGATGCGAGTCATACCAACTTTACGACCAATAAGACCGATAGCCATCTCTCAAACCTCTTCTTACTAGGATCTCAATTAACCCAAGCTAATCTGTACGTCGACACCAGCCGCAAGATCTAAACGCATTAACGCGTCAACAGTCTTTTCAGTTGGCTCTACGATGTCAACCAGGCGCTTGTGTGTACGTAATTCGTACTGGTCACGAGCATCTTTATTAACGTGCGGAGAGATCAAAATGGTATAACGCTCTTTGCGAGTAGGTAGTGGAATTGGACCACGAACCTGCGCGCCTGTACGCTTAGCAGTTTCAACGATTTCCGCTGTAGACTGATCAATTAAGCGATGATCAAATCCCTTTAAGCGGATACGGATTCTTTGGTTCTGCATTGACCAGAGCTCCTAAAATGGACATATAAAAAATCACCCTCTAGCTTCTTCTATATAGAAAAGCAGAGCGAGATGATTTAACCGTTCGACTCCCAATCGGAGCCGCTATGATAATGATTAACTTCAGCGACTAATCATTTAATTCGTCAACCTAAGTCGACGAGGGGGCCATTATACCTATCTAAATCCGGATATCAAGCCCGCTGTGTAAATAGTCATCAAATAACTATTCAACTTCAGAGTGGCGAGCATTTTACACAAATCTGCAGATAAAACTAGCCCT
>NZ_JAUOEQ010000055.1:0-19453 GCF_031931965.1 Shewanella sp. SP2S2-6
ATCACCATCAAAATACACAAACAGCATGTCATCGCCTTTACCACCTTCCTCGAAATGAATATGGTGGATTCCCCACTCAAAGCGAAGTAAATCCGTTTTATTGTCTTTGTTTTGATGACGTGCTTTTACTTGTTTACTAAGGAAGGGATTTACATCAACACCGTGTGAGAGCATCGAAACCATATTTGCTGTTTCGGGGCGATTCTGTAGCCGTGGAGATATGTGAATGTTCCACTTTTTGATCGGTATTCTGCGTTCAGTCACCGTAAGAAAGTGAAGTATTAAGTTTTTTATATCGTAATGCTTATAGCTAAGGTGAGCTTCTGTAGCACTAATGTGTTGCTTACTTAGCTCTTCAAAACTTGGTATTTGGTAACCAAAACCTTTTAGCTTTTCTTTGATTTCAGTTTCTAAATCCTTAAAGAAATCCACTTCCATGTTGTGCTCCTATTAATGTGCAAAATTTTACTAGAAGTATTCTATCGCGTTATGCGGATACGGAAAAAATCGGCGGTTGGTATGGCGGAGGTGCAAAAGCATTCTTCATGATTATCCATTCCTGCCGCGCTTAAACTGTTTTGCAGATCCTTACCCGTTTTGTAAGGAATAGCTAGTCAGAACGACCAATGGATTGCCTTGTTCTAAAATGCGCTGGATAAATGTCGCTACCGAATATCCGTTTATTTAAGGTATTTAGTTTATGGCGCCCAGCACCATAAACGCTGGGCACACATTGGGAAATGAGCTTAATTAAAATGAAGATTTAAACAACATCGATGTCACCCGCGCAGGCAAACACATGGTTCGGGCGGAAGGGTTCTTTGTCGATATCTTCAAGTTTACTCACGCCACTGGTGACCAGAATGGTTTCAAGCCCGGCTTGGAAGCCCGCTAAAATATCGGTACGCATATTGTCGCCGATGATGACAGTGTCTTCCGAGTGCCCATCAATATGATTTAGCGCTGAGCGAATGATCCAAGCACTCGGTTTACCCACGTAGAAGGGTTTTTTACCGGTTATACGCTCGATAGGCGAACATAGCGCGCCACAGGCTGGGCTGTAAGCTGGGCCGTGAGTGTCTGGGTTAGTGGCAATAAAGCGCGCGCCGCGTGCGATGAAGCCTGCCGCTTTATGGATCATTTCCCAGTTGTAGGAGCGGGTTTCACCGACAATCACAAAGTCAGGGTTGATATCGGTAATGGTAAAGCCTGCTTTGTAGAGTTCGTGGGTGAGGGCGCCTTCACCAATAACATAGGCTTTACTGCCTTCTTGGTGCTGTAAAAAGTCAGCGGTTGCCATCGCGGAGGTATAAAAGCATTCTTCAGGAATATCAATACCGGCAGCGCTTAAACGGTTTTGCAGATCCTTTCCCGTTTGTACGGGATAGTTAGTCAGGACGACTAACGGATTGCCTTGTTCTAAAATACGCTGGATAAATTTGTCGCTGCCGGGGATCAGTTTATTGTCGTGCAGTAGTACACCATCGATATCGCAGATAATATTTTTCATCTAATAGTCTCTTGTCATGCCGAGCAAAAATCACTTTTCGTTAAGTTATCTAATGCCACATTGCCCCAGAAA
The DNA here is from genome assembly GCF_031931965.1 of Shewanella sp. SP2S2-6. Lineage (NCBI taxonomy): Bacteria > Pseudomonadati > Pseudomonadota > Gammaproteobacteria > Alteromonadales > Shewanellaceae > Shewanella > Shewanella sp. SP2S2-6. The sequence goes on from NZ_JAUOEQ010000055.1 coordinate 1,583, forward strand.
ACAATGCTTTTGTGGAAAATAGTTAAAAAAATAGAGACCCTAAGGTCTCCATTTGTGATCTCGCTACCATTGCTTTTAAGCGGAACTAATCAGGCGCGTAACCGCTTGGGCCGATAAGAGTGCCATCAAGATAGGCTTGGCCGTTTTGCATGTTAAGACGTTGCTGACTAAACCATTTCACCACGAGTGGGTAAATGGCATGTTCTTGCTCATGCACACGGGCTGCGAGCATGTCAGCGGTATCTTCTTCATAAACAGGCACTTTAGCCTGTAAAATCACCGGACCTGCATCAAGCTCTGGCGTGACAAAATGCACGCTGGCACCATGTTCGCTGTCGTTAGCGTCAATGGCACGTTGATGGGTGTTTAAGCCAGTGTATTTCGGTAACAGTGAAGGATGGATATTGATCATGCGACCTAGGTAATGATTCACGAAATCATCGGTTAAGATCCGCATAAATCCTGCCAACACGATTAAATCGGGGTGGTACTGTTCGATCACTGTCATTAAACGCGCATCGTATTCAGAGCGAGATTCACCTTGGTGAGCTATCACGCAGCTGGTATCAATTTCGCCATGATGGGCGCGCACTAGGCCATAGGCATCGGGTTTATTACTGATGACTCCGACAACTTCGGCCTGCAGATTATCGTCGCAACCGTCGATAATCGCTTGCAGGTTACTGCCATTTCCGGAAATTAATACAACTACACGACAGCTCTGGGGCATTACAGGATCTCCACTTGCTCTTCATTGCCTTCACGATCTGCGATAGCACCGATAAGCCAAGCTTGTTCACCTTCTGCAGCCAGTAATGCAAGTGCTGCATCCACTTTATCGGCTGGCAGCGCGACTAACATGCCGACGCCACAGTTGAAGGTGCGATACATTTCATATTCTGCAATGTTGCCATTTTCCATTAACCAACTGAAAACAGCAGGCCATTGCCATGAATCGCCTTGGATAACCGCTTTTAAATTATCTGGCAGTACGCGTGGGATGTTTTCCCAGAAGCCGCCACCAGTAATGTGTGCCATTGCATGTACGTCTGATGCTGCGATCAGTTTTAGCAATGATTTCACGTAAATTTTAGTTGGCTCAAGTAGATGTTCAATTAGCGGTTTGCCATTGAGATCTTGTTGAGGGTCTGCTTGGCTCACTTCTAATACTTTACGTACTAAAGAGTAACCATTTGAATGAGGGCCGCTCGAGGCTAATGCGATAAGCGCATCACCCGCTGCCACTTTGCTACCGTCAATGATGTCGGCTTTTTCAACTACGCCTACGCAGAAACCTGCTAGGTCGTAATCTTCACCTTCGTACATGCCTGGCATTTCAGCGGTTTCACCGCCGATTAACGCACAACCAGATTGGAAACAACCTTCGCCGATACCGTTGACGACAGACGTCGCGGTTTCAACATCCAGTTTGCCCGTTGCATAGTAATCGAGGAAAAACAGTGGCTCAGCACCTTGAACGATTAAATCGTTCACACACATAGCAACTAAGTCTATGCCGACTGTGTCATGTTTTTTATAGTCGATAGCTAAACGCAATTTAGTCCCAACACCGTCGGTGCCAGACACTAAAACCGGTTGCTTGTATTTAGTGGGGATTTCACACAGGGCGCCAAAACCACCTAAGTTGCCCATAACTTCTGGACGACGGGTACGTTTAACGGCTGCTTTAATGTTACTTACCAGTGCATTACCTGCATCAATATCAACGCCGGCATCTTTATAGCTCAGTGGGGTAGGTGTGCTCACGGAGGGATCCTCTCGGGTACATCGTTATTGGATTTTATGCGGCGGTATTCTACCAGCTTGTGCTAGGGGTCGAAAGTCATGATTTGGATTTATGCCCCTCGGCGGAGTATTTTTGGCCGAGTAAAACTGTATTTCAGTTTCTGAGGTCTTGAGATTGGTCACAAAATAGTAAATTAAGGTACGTATCTTAGTCGATTGGGAATTATTCTTGGGAGATAGCTCACGATTAGGTCTAATGGCAAAACTTTATGTTTTACCTAGTAAACAAATCAACTAGAATCTGAAAAATTTGCCTAAAATAATACGCCGAAAAATAAAGTAGGAGAGAAAAATGAAAGTTGTCGAGGTTAAACATCCTTTAGTGCGTCACAAAATCGGTTTAATGCGCGAAGGTGACATTAGCACTAAACGTTTCCGTGAGCTAGCCGCCGAAGTGGGCAGTTTATTAACCTATGAAGCTACCGCAGATTTCGAAACTGAAACGGTGACGATTGAAGGCTGGAACGGTCCGGTTGAAGTCGACCAAATCAAAGGTAAAAAAGTCACGGTTGTGCCGATTTTACGTGCGGGTTTGGGCATGATGGACGGTGTGCTTGAGCATATCCCCAGTGCGCGTATTTCAGTTGTCGGTATTTACCGTGACGAAGAAACTCTTGAGCCTGTACCTTACTTTGAAAAGCTCGCCAGCGACATGAACGAGCGTATTGCCTTAGTTGTCGACCCAATGCTCGCGACTGGTGGTTCTATGATTGCGACCGTCGATTTATTGAAGAAACGCGGTTGTACTTCAATCAAAGCCTTAGTGTTAGTGGCTGCGCCTGAAGGGATCAAAGCGTTAGAAGCGGCGCATCCTGATATCGAGTTATATACCGCTGCTATCGATAAGTGCCTCAATGAGAAGGGCTATATCCTGCCAGGTCTTGGTGATGCGGGCGATAAAATCTTTGGTACTAAATAACCAAAGCTGTTAAAAATCAAGTTGCTAAATAATTAGCGTAGCTGATGCTCAGTTGAGCGGATGTACTCATTAAGGGAGCCTAGGCTCCCTTTTTGTTTTTTTGTTCGCCACAGTTATAACAACTTTGTTTTAAGCTGCTAAAGTTTAGCATTAAGACAAATGGTTATTCGCAATTGCAGTTGTTTTTATTGGTTTATTTTGTGGTTTAATGGGACATTACTTAAGTTTTGGGCAAGGCATATTGTCGGTATAACAAGGATTAAGAGGGATTATGGGACATTCGGCACTCAACTGGTTGTTATTACGTCGGTCACTTGCACTTGCGACCCTCTTGTTTGTCATATTCTTGCTGATCCTATTGCCGTTTAAAATCGATAGAGAACACCAATCCTTTGTGTCTTTTGTAAAAACCAAGCAAATCACACCGAGCTATATTGAACTGCTCGGTAAAAGCTTATCCCTGCACGACATCATTGATTTCAATAAATCTTCTTTAGCGCCTTTTCAGCTCGATCCCACCCGATTAATGCTGCCCCAAGGGGTGGAGCTTTCTGCTGAAGAAGCGCAAGTCTTACGCTACTTTGATTATCTCTACTCCAGTAAAAAGACAAATGCAGAAGATATTTTCCTGTATGTGGGGCTTTATCGTAGTGATGCTGTGTATTTTGCTACCCCAATCCCTGAGGACGTAAAAGCGCGGCTGATTAATGACCGTACTTCGACAAATGAGTTTTGTCAGAGCCTGCACTATTGTGCGAAAGACGCGACGCCAGAGTCCTTGGCCGATGGCATAGTGTTATCCATTCCTTATCAGGATGAAGTGACTGGTAAAGTCATTTTATCTATGGCCTCGCCGATTACATCATCTAGCGATCCTAATCATTTTATTGGTGATGTGATTGCCGACACGGCCTTTATGACGTCGGGCTTTATGCGTAATAAACATGTGGAATGGCGCAATACCGATTATGGCACTGAGTTGGTGATCACGACAGATAGCCTTTGGGCTGAACTGACGCCGGAGTTCTTGTTTTATTCGATGACAAATCATTTAGATAACATGACTTCACTGACATACAAAATCAGTATATTTCGTTTTATTGTGTGGAATTTGCCCCTGTGGTTTTTGTTATCTATTGTGATCTTCTTCGTTCAAATTAATATCAATCGTTTTAGGAAACTTCGTACTGAGCGTCAACGGTTTAGTGAAGCGATGTTATTGGATGCTTTTACTCGCACCTACAATAAGAAAGTCTATGAGACCGCACTGTTTGATGTCGCAACGAAGGGGCATTACGCAGTGATCTGTGTGGATGGCGATAAAATCAAAACCATTAATGATACATACGGGCATAAACTCGGGGACATGGCGATCATGCAAATTGTCGATGCAATGCGCGGCGTATTTCGAGAAAACGATTTGTTAATCAGAACCGGCGGTGATGAGTTTGTCGTCATCTTAGCTAATTGTACTTTTGAACGGGCTTTGGTATTGGCTGAACATTTACGTCAAGCTGTGGCAGAGCGACAATTTTTAAATGTGTTGACCGTTTCCTGCGGTGTCGCTGATTCGCAAGACTATGCTAACTTTGAGGCCGTACTGCAAGCGGCGGATAAAGCGCTGTATGAGGATAAAAAGAATAAGCAGGGTAGCTGCAAGCTCGAAGCGACACGGTAACTATCATGTTAGTTATCAGGCTATTATTGCGTTAACTATTGAGATTGCGTTAACTATTGATATTGAGTTAGCTATTAGGTTAAGCATCGAGTGAATTAACGCGTCACGTGACCGCTATAAAGTTGCAGCCAGCAATAAAAAAACAGCGCGGACAATGTCCGCGCTGTCATTACTTTCTATTACTGCTATTCAATCTATTCAATCGTGTTTACAACACCATGGCTGCAATCCAGCCAAACACTAACAGTGGAATATTGTAGTGGATGAAGGTGGGGATCACGCTGTCACGAATGTGGTCGTGTTGCCCATCGGCATTCAAACCCGCAGTAGGCCCTAAGGTGGAATCCGATGCTGGCGAGCCCGCATCACCCAGCGCCGCAGCGGTGCCGACTAACGCGATTGTCGCCGCCACTGAAAAACCAAAACTTAACGCCAATGGCACATAAATCGTCGCGATAATCGGAATAGTGGAGAAAGACGAGCCGATCCCCATAGTGATCAGTAGACCTACTAGCAGCATCAAGAAGGCGGCGAGGGCTTTATTATCCCCAATGATGTCGCTAAGCGAAGCCACAAGCGTGCCCACTTCACCGGTTTCTTTCACTACCGCGGCAAAGCCAGCGGCTGAAATCATGATAAAGCCGATGTTGGCCATCATGCGCACGCCTTGATTGAAAATATCTTGGTCGGCGACATGCTTTAAGGCGCCAGAGAAACTGAAAATCATGAAGCCGACTAAGGCGCCAAAAATCATCGAATCGGTTTCAAGTTGCACCACTAAGGTGGCTAATATCGCCACTGCGGCAATGATAATATTGCGTTTGTTGAGGGTTTCTTCTGGCTCTGCAACCAGCACTTTGGCCTCATCGTAGATCCGAGGTTTACGGTAACTGATAAACACAGCTGTCAGTAAACCAACTATCATGCCCGCCGCTGGAATTAACATGGCTGGTGGAATTTGCTCACGTACAGCCGCTAAGCCATTGCTGGTTAAGTTGGAAAGCAGAATGTCATTTAAGAAAATGCCACCAAATCCAATCGGTAAAATCATATAGGTTGTGACCAGACCAAAGGTCAAAACACAAGCGACTAAACGACGGTCGATGTTCAGCTTGGTCATCACATGTAACAGGGGTGGCACTAAAATCGGAATGAAGGCGATATGAATAGGTAAAATATTCTGTGACGCCATCGACATGACGAGGAGCGATAGCAGCAGTAACCAGCGAACCCAGTTAGTGTTGGTTGGATTAGGATCTTGCCCAAGACTACTGATGATGCTTCTTGAGATCAGCGTGGTTAAGCCTGAGTGCGATAGTGCGACAGCGAAGGCACCTAATAATGCATAACTGAGCGCAATTTGCGCGCCGCCACCTAAGCCCGTATTAAAGGCATCTATGGTTTGGTGCAGATCCATTCCGCCCACAAGTCCCGCCACAAGGGCGCTCACGGTGAGGGCGATAACTACATTCACCCTAGCTAAACTGAGTGCCAACATTAAGCACACTGCAATAACGACTGCATTCATAGTCAATTTTCTTAATTCTTTAAGCCAAAGACGCTATTTTTGACTGCAAAGGCTGTCGATGTCCAGTTTGCCGAGGGCTTATCTGAAAAATATCTGAAAATGTGATCATGCTGGGTTTTGTCTGTTAGCTGAATGTGGATTGCTGCGCACACAGGATACGCAGATTGCTCTATCCTTAGTCAGGCAAAACGGAAATGCCCTTGAAAAATGTGATATTGGTCTTAAATAGGTTGTAAGGCACAGCACACGACTTATAATGCCTAAAGATTTGATTGGTAAGAACACCTTTTAATCAGTAAGGATTTAACTCGACCTAGGTTGAGGAGAGCATACTGGCGAAAGGGCATCTTGCCTTACACTTAGTTCAACTCATAGATGGAGATATAAAATGAGCGTATTAGTAGGCCGTCAGGCTCCTGATTTTACTGCTGCAGCTGTATTAGGTTCTGGCGAAATCGTTGATAGCTTCAACTTAACTGCAGCCATCAAAGGCAAACCAGCAGTCGTATTCTTCTATCCACTTGACTTCACTTTCGTTTGTCCATCAGAGTTGATCGCATTTGATCACCGCATGGAAGAGTTCACTAAGCGTGGTGTAGAAGTGATCGGTGTGTCTATCGATTCTCAGTTCACTCACAACGCATGGCGCAACACCCCAGTTGAAAAAGGCGGTATTGGTCAAGTTAAGTACACGTTAGTGGCTGACGTTAAACATGAAATCTGTAAAGCATACGATGTTGAGCATCCTGAAGCGGGTGTGGCTTTCCGTGGTTCATTCCTGATCGACAAAGAAGGCATGGTTCGTCACCAAGTGGTTAACGATCTGCCATTAGGCCGTAACGTTGATGAAATGCTACGTATGATCGACGCACTGCAATTCCACGAAGAGCACGGTGATGTATGTCCTGCTGGCTGGGAAAAAGGCGACAAAGGCATGAACGCAAGCACTGAAGGTGTTGCTGCTTACCTGTCTGAAAACGCAAGCTCACTGTAATTAGTACTTGTTAATCACAGTTGTCTGTTAAATGAAAAAGCTGCCAATGGCAGCTTTTTTGTTTTTAAATGACTTAAGGTCTAGCGTGAACCGCTAAACTTATTCCTCAGTATCGCTTTGTGCATCCTGCGCATCTACGGCCAGTAACGGCCAGCCGCCTAATGATTTCCAACGATTCACTATGTGACAAAAAAGCTCTGCGGTACGTTCGGTATCATATAGCGCAGAATGGGCTTCTTTATTATCGAAGGGAATGCCCGCCATGATGCATGCTTTGGCAAGTACGGTATGACCAATGGCAAGTCCGGCGAGTGTAGCAGTATCGAAAGTAGCAAAAGGATGAAACGGTGAGCGTTTTAAGTCGCAACGTTCAATCGCCTTACTCACAAAACCATGATCAAAAGCGGCATTATGCGCCACTATGATACTGCGATGGCAGTCAGAGGCTTTTTGGGCTTTTTTCACCGCTTTAAAGATTTCTAAAAAAGCTTCTTTCTCGCTCACAGCTCCGCGTAACGGATTAGTGGGATCAATGCCGTTGAATGCTAACGCTTCGGGTTCTAAATTTGCGCCTTCAAAGGGCTCAATGTGGAAGTGTAGGGTTTTGTCGATTCCTATCACGCCTTCATTGTCCATTTTCAGTAGGGTGACGGCAATTTCTAGCAACGCATCGGTTTGAGAGTTGAAGCCCGCAGTTTCGACATCAATGACTACGGGAAAGTAGCCTCGAAATCGGTATTTCAATTTGTTCGCGTCGCAAATGTCACTCATAAAGTACTCTAGAAAATTCACAGGGCGCTATTATGCTAAATGTGTTGGGGTGTGTCATGCTTGATTGATGGTTTTATGAGCTAAAGGAACTAAATAGTTTGCCGATAAAGCCATGTAACCGATTAAACATGAGTAAAGGCTATGTGGCGAAAACTGATATTAGTATCAATTTTATGCGTTCCAGCAACTGCAACGGCAGAGTTGCGCCATTATGTCGCCTCTTTAAGTGATTCCCAATGGCGAGTGAGCGAGAATTCTCCCATCGTTTGTCGCCTCGAGCACGATATCCCTTCCTACGGTAAAGCGATTTTTACCAGCGAAGCGGGTAAGCAGCAAAATATGAATTTTACCTTAGACATGTGGGTAAAGCCGGACCAAGTCACGCAAGCTAAGTTAATTAGTCGCGCGCCGCAGTGGCGTCCGGGAGTGGTCTCAAAAGAGATCACGTCACTGCATTATCAAAAGTACTTTAATGGTGAGGTGCCTAAACGTGCTGCTTGGTCTATGTTGGCTGAGTTGAGTCGCGGTATGGAGCCGACGTTTTACTATGCCGATTGGTATAACGAGTCAAATAAGATCGCTGTGGGTTTGTCATCGGTTAATTTTGGCCGTAAATATAGCGAGTTCAAAGCTTGTCTAGCGCACCTGTTGCCCTATAGTTTTGAAGATATCGCATTTACTGTGCTGAACTATGATGAAGGCGGAACCGATTTAACTCGTTTCTCCCAGCAGCAACTATCTCGGGTTCAAGAATACTTAGCCTATGATCCTTTGGTGGAGCTAGTGCTGGTGGATGCGTATACCGATAGTTACGGTGGCCGTTCAGTTAACCAAAAAGTCTCAGATAAACGGGCTGAGTCGGTAAAAGATTTCTTTGTTGCCAGTGGTATTCCGCAAGATCGTATCGTTACTGTAGGGCACGGTGAGCGCCGTCATGTGGCTTCGAACGATGATATGGACGAAAGGGCACGTAACCGCCGCGTTGTGATACGGATAAGTAAGCCTTTGTAGTGCATTTGCGCAGTGTTTAACCTGTGCTACATCAATATAGTTAAACCTAATCCAATGCCAAGTCACTGACTTGGCATTGTCATTTCTGGATGCGGAGATGGTTATTTTTGGATAGCTTGGCAGTATTTCGCTCAACCTCAACCTCAACCTCAACCTCAACCTCAACCTTTGCAGCATCAGCGAGCTTTGAATAGGATTATGAGTTTTTCTTATTTGTGATATTCGCGAGCAGGTAACCGTTAAGCACCTTAGACAACTTAACTGGGGTGAGGGCATGAATAGTGATAGCGGCATAAAGCCTGATATCGTCGTAAGTAGGATGGTGTTTGAAATGGATAAAAAAAAAGCCCGCTTAAACTAAGCGGGCCGCAAAAATAATGCATTTGCAATCAACAAATTGAAGGAAGGAAGTCAAGCATAAGAACCAGGGAAGAAACTGAAGTGTTGGGAACACACCAGTTTAAAAGTTCTTTGTTTTCGATATCTGCAAGCAGGTATCTCCTGAAAACAAGCACATTCTATGGTGAACTCGGCGGTAAAACAAACGAGAAAAATTGCCCATAAACATTAGTAATTCTAATGAAGGTAAAGGTGATCTATATCACTTAAGTCACTATTTACCTTGATTAATAACTTATAAATCACTATTAGTGCATAATAATACACTTCAATAAGCTTATCCTTGCTGCCATTTTGTTAAATCTGCGATACAACCTAAAAATCTTCTTATTAAGTTACGGCATTGCCATGATTTTTTTTGCTTGTATAGTACTTGCTGAAAAGGCCTTAAGCCCGAAACCACAAGAAGGACGATAACAAGATGGCATTAAGATTTCGCCTTGCAAAGCAAGGTTTGTTAGTGGCCACATTGGGAATGGCACTCGGTGCCTGCCAAAGTGGCAATGCACCTGAACAAAATTCGACTGAGCAGGCAAGCGCAAATAAATTGGTTTACCCTGTGACTCAAAAAGATGATCTCGTCGAAACCATTCACGGTGTTACCGTGGCGGATCCTTACCGCCATTTAGAGGCCAATACGCCAGAAACGGAAGCTTGGGTAAAAGAACAACAAGCCTTCGGTCAAGCCTATTTAGCCAAGATCCCCAATAAACAAGCAGTGGTCGATCGCATCACTGAGCTGTGGAATTACGAAAAAGTCTCCGCCCCATTTGAGAATGGCGACAATCAATTTTACTACCGTAATGATGGCCTGCAGGCGCAATCTGTTTTGTATGTCAAAGGGTTAGATGGCGTTGAAAAGCCAGTTCTCGATCCAAACAAACTGTCAGCGGATGGCACTGTGGCGCTATCAGGTGTTGCAGTGAGTAACGACGGTAAAATTTTAGCCTATGGTGTGTCAAATTCGGGCTCAGATTGGCAGCAATGGCAGTTTGTTGATATCGCAACCGGTAAGAAACTTGCCGATGAATTGAAATGGATTAAATTTTCTAGCGCAGTGTGGGATAAAGAAAACCAAGGTGTGTTTTATGCTCGCTATGATGCCCCTGCGGGTGGAGATGTCTTAGCCGACGTCAATTTCAACCAAAAAGTGTATTACCATAAATTAGGCACAGATCAGCGCCAAGATTTATTGATTTACGAGCGCCCACAGAATAAAGATTGGGGCTTTGGTATCGAGGTATCCGAGAAAGGCGAATACCTATTACTGTCGATTTCTCAAGGTACGGATAAGCGTAATCGTTTCTTCTATAAATCCTTATTTGAGCCTAAATCACAAGTGGTGGAATTGATCCTCAACTTAGAAGCTGAATATGAGTTTCTCGGTAATGATGGTTCAGTGTTTTATTTTAAAACCGACTTAGATGCGCCTAACGGTAAAGTGATTGCGATTGATACCCGCAATAGCGATAAATCCCAATGGCAAACCATTATTCCTGAGTCTACAGATCCCATTAATAACGTCGCCATAATTAATGACCATTTAGTGGTGAGTTATTTACACGATGTATTAGGTCAATTATCGATTTACAGCATGGGTGGACAGAAGCGCCAAGACGTAGCATTACCCGGTCAAGGCAATGTGGCGGGGCCTTTTGGCAAAGCAAGCAAAGACTATTTCTATTATGTGTTTAATAGTTATATTCAACCTGAGACCACCTATAAATTTGACTTTAAAACTGCAGAATCAAGCGTAATTGCCAAACCTAAAGTATCGTTTAATCCCGATGACTATGTTTCTGAGCAAGTGTTTTATCACAGCAAAGACGGCACGCGTGTGCCTATGATGCTGTCCTATAAAAAAGGCTTAGTGAAGAACGGTCAAAACCCAACATTACTGTATGCCTATGGTGGCTTTGCCATTTCGATGACACCACGCTTTAGTCCGGCCAACATTGCTTGGTTAGATATGGGCGGTATTTACGCTGTGCCGAGTTTACGTGGCGGCGCTGAATACGGCGAAAGCTGGCATCAAGCGGGGATGTTCGATAAAAAGCAAAATGTGTTTTATGACTATTTTGCCGCCGCGGAATATCTAGTGAGTGAAAAATACACGAATAGCACTAAGTTAGGTGCCTATGGCCGCAGTAACGGTGGTCTGTTGATGGGCGCTGCGGTGACTCAACGCCCTGAACTTTTCGCCGCCGTATTACCTGCGGTAGGTGTACTGGATATGCTGCGCTTCCACAAGTTCACTATTGGTTGGGCTTGGACGAGTGAATATGGCAGTGCCGATAAAGCAGATCAATTCCCTGCGCTATTAGCATATTCGCCTTATCACAATGTGAAAGCGCAAGCTTACCCAGCGACTATGGTAATGACGGCCGATCATGATGATCGCGTCGTGCCATTGCACAGTTTCAAGTTCGCAGCCATGTTACAGGATAAGCAAAAAGGCACTGAACCTGTGATTATGCGTATCGAGTCCAATGCGGGTCACGGAGCTGGTAAACCAACGGCGATGAAGATTGATGAATTTGCCGATATCTACAGTTTCTTGTGGCAGAGTTTTGGCTTAACACTGCCACAAACTATCGCAAAATAACTAACTATGTTAATAAAATGGGGTCCTTTGACCCCATTGTCTTTTACAATTGCCCCTATTCATCTGAAACCCGCGCTATTCCTATCTATATCTTCGTCGGGTCATTCACAAGTCTTGTTTCCCTAGGTATAGTAAGCGTCAATTTTTCAACCAAAATTTGCTTATTTTCAAATGATGTTTCATTGGCCTATTTCAGTCTATTACGAAGACACCGACGCTGGCGGCGTTGTCTATCATTCGAACTATCTCAACTTTTTTGAGCGGGCGAGAACCGAGTGGCTAAAAGCCCTTGGCGTGAGTCAGACTGCGCTTTTAGCCGACGATACCGCCTTTGTGGTAAAGCGTGCGGAATTAGATTTTCGCAAAGCGGCACATTTTGAACAGAACCTTATTGTTGAAACTAAGGTCATAGAGTTGAAAAAGGCCTCGTTGATCTTTCATCAACGCTTGGTCGATAAACAGGGAGACTGTTATTGTGAAGGCACAGTGCTGGTTGTTTGTGTTGCGCTGTCACGAATGCGTCCCCGAGCTATTCCCTTAAATATTGTGCAGGAGTTTGACAGTGCAAGCTGATATGTCGATTGTTGGGTTATTTTTACAAGCCAGTTTATTAGTGAAATTTGTTATGTTCACCTTACTTTGCTTGTCAGTGATGTCTTGGACGGTGATTTTACAACGCCGTAGCTTACTGACATCCGCAAAAAGTAAATCGGCGAAGTTTGAAGACAAATTTTGGTCAGGCGTTGATTTAAACCGTTTATATAAAGAATTATCGACTCGTCCTGATAATAGCGGTTTAGAGTCATTATTTGTGACTGGCTTTAAAGAATATTCACGCCTGAATAAATTAAATAGCAAAGTGCCCGATGCCGTGATGGACGGTACATCACGTGCTATGCGTGTGACACTTTCTCGCGAAATGGAAAAGTTAGAAGCGAATTTACCATTATTAGCGACCATTGGTTCGACTAGCCCTTATATCGGTTTATTTGGTACGGTATGGGGGATTATGAATTCATTTATCGCCATTGGTTCGATGGAAAACGCGACCTTAGCTATGGTTGCCCCCGGTATTGCTGAAGCCTTGATTGCAACGGCTATGGGTCTATTTGCTGCTATACCTGCGGTTATTGCGTACAACCGTTTCTCGACTCAAGTCGATAAATTGGAAATGGCCTACGCAAACTTTATGGAAGAGTTCTCCAGCATTTTGCATCGCCAAGCATACAGTGAGAAGGAAGGGGCATAATGCAACCAGCTTATCAGCGCAAACGTCGTCGCCCCGTTGCCGAAATCAACGTGGTGCCCTATATCGACGTGATGCTCGTGCTGTTAATTATTTTTATGGTAACAGCGCCCATAGTCACCCAAGGGGTAAAAGTGGAGCTGCCTCAAGGGGCAGCGGAAGTTTTACCTGCTGACAGTAAGCCACCTGTGGTGGCTTCGATTGACGGTGACGGTGATTATTATCTGAATAAAGGCGGTTCGACCAACGTACCGATGGACTTGGAAGAACTGGCGACGGAAGTTGCTGCACTTATGGTGACAGAGCCTGAGCGTCCAGTGGTGGTTAAGGCCGATAGAAATATTCCTTACGATAAAGTGATTCAGTTGATGGTGACCTTGCAAGGTGCTGGCGTGCCATCAGTCGGTTTGATGACGGATTCACCCAAGGAGAAATAGGTGGCAGATAAGTCAGATGTAACATTACCTCTGTCAATTTCAGCGGGTATTCATATTGGCGTGATAATTATTCTGGCGTTGGGGATCGATTTCTCTCACAAACCTGAGCCTATGCAACAAGTTAGTGCGCCAGCGGTTAAAGCCGTGATGGTTGATCAGCAAAAAGTCGCTAATCAAGTTGAGAAACTTAAGCAAGAAAAGCGTGATGCCGAGCGCCGTGAGCAAGAACGTCAAGCTGAGCTTGAGCGCAAAGCGCAAGAAGCGAAGCAAGCGCGCGAACGTGAACAAGCTCAGATTAAACAGTTAGAGCAAGAACGTAAGCAGCAAGAAATTGAAACCCAAAAGGCCAATGAAGCGACCAAGCTAGCCCAAGTGAAACAGCAGCAGGAAAAGGAAAAGGCAGTTAAAGCCGAAGCCGACCGTAAGCTGAAAGAGCAGGAGCGTAAAGTCGCTGAAGATGCCGCGCAGAAAGCTGCGGAAAAACGCAAAGTGGAAGAAGCCGCTGCAGCAAAAGCCGAGACCGATCGTAAGCAGAAGGAGGCGGAAGCTAAGGCCAAAGCTGAAAAAGCCAAGGCTGATGCAGAAGCGAAAGCCGAAGCTAAGGCCAAATCGGACGCTAAGGCCAAAGCCGACGCTGAAGCTGAAGCCAAGGCCCGCGCCCAGCAGGAGCAAGAAATGGCCGATGCATTAGCGGCGGAGCAGGCGGCGTTGTCGCAAACCATGAATAAGCAGATGCAGAGTGAAGTGGGTAAGTATCAGGCAATGATTAAATCGACTATCCAACGAAATTTGGTGGTGGATGAATCTATGCGTGGCAAGACTTGTACTGTCTCTGTACGATTAGCAAATGATGGTTTTGTGATCAGCAGTCAAACTAAAGGCGGTGATCCAAATGTTTGTCGTGCAGCAAAAGCAGCGATTTTGAAGGCGGGTAAATTGCCAGTGTCTCCGGACCCTGCGGTTTATAACTTGATGAAAGAAATTAACTTAATCGTTGAACCAACGTTTTAATTAAAGGAGTCCCATGAAAATATTGGCAAAATGGTTAGCATTGGCGGTTCTGCTTTGCACCACCCCCGCAAAAGCGGCATTGGATATTGTGATCACAGAAGGTGTTGACGCTGCGCGTCCTATCGCTGTGATGCCTTTTGTTTGGCAAGGTCCTGGCGCCGCGCCGCAAGCGATTGCGGATGTAGTGATGTCAGACTTAGTACGTAGCGGTACGTTTAAACCTTTAGACGAACTTGGACTGCCTCAGCGTAATATTGGCACTGTGGCACAGTTTCAAGCTAATTCTTGGTCAAGTGTTGGCGCCGAAGCGTTAGTGCTAGGCACCGTTAAACCTTATGGTACCGATCAATATTTGGTGAGCTTTGATTTAATTGATTTAGTCAAAGCCCAAAACCAAGCGTTGAAAGGCCCAGTTAGTGCAACAGAATTTTTGATGGACAGCCGTCAAACTGTGATTTCAGCGGCGCAATTTCGCCAATATGGACACAGGATCAGCGATATCGTCTATGAAAAGTTAACCGGTATTCGCGGCGCATTCTTAACGCGGATCTCCTATGTTGTGGTCAATCATACTCAAAAAACCCCATATCAATTGATGGTTGCTGATTATGATGGCGTCAATGAGCAAATGTTACTGCGCTCGCCAGAGCCGTTGATGTCACCGACTTGGTCACCCGATGGTCGTCGTCTAGCGTACGTAAGCTTTGAAAACAAAAAAGCGGAGATCTTCGTGCAAGACCTTTATACCCAAGTGCGCACTAAAGTGAGCTCTTTTCCTGGTATTAACGGTGCGCCTGCGTTCTCACCCGATGGAAAATCTTTGGCTGTGACTTTATCTAAAGACGGTCAGCCTGAAATTTACATCATAGATATTGCAACTAAAGCGATTAAGCGTATTACCAATCACTATGCTATCGATACTGAGCCATCATGGTATCCTGATGGAAAGTCGCTGATTTTTACATCAGAGCGCGGTGGTAGACCACAGATTTATCGCGTAGAGTTGAGCTCAGGTAAAGTCAGTCGCGAGACCTTTGAAGGTGAATGGAACCTCGGTGGTTCAATTACCCCTGATGGTCGCAGTATGATTTTTGTTAATCGCACGAACGGTAAATTTAATATTGCGCGTATGGATTTAAGTACGCGTTTTATGCAGGTGCTGACATCGACACGTTTGGATGAATCTCCAAGTGTGGCCCCTAATGGTACTATGGTGATCTATGGCACTACATACCAAGGCAAGCAAGTATTAGCAGCTGTTTCTACGGATGGACGTTTTAAAGCAAGATTACCGGCAGGTCAAGGTGAGGTGAAATCACCTTCTTGGTCACCGTTTCTCTAATGTTATACCTTGATTTAATCACATTTAATTTTATAAGGAACACGTAATGGATCTGAATAAGTTGTTAAAAGCTATGTTGGTAGCACTTCCAATTATGGCTCTTAGTGCATGTAGCTCAACTTCAGAATCAGAAACTGATGCAATGGGCTCAACAAACGGTTCAGGTAGTGAGCTGAATGGTGGTGGCATTCAAACTGGTGGTGTAGGCGCAATGTTGTCTGCTGAAGAGCAACAACGTCAGCAGTTAGAAGACTTGAGAAAGCAACACATCATTTACTTCGACTTTGACCGCAGTGAAGTTCAAACTGATTTCGCCGCAATATTAGAAGCCCATGGCACTTACTTAGTTGAGCACCCAAGTGTGCGCGTACTGATTGAAGGTCATGCGGATGAGCGTGGCACGCCTGAGTACAACATTGCTCTGGGCGAGCGTCGTGCTAAAGCCGTTGCTAAATACCTACAAGGTATGGGCGTACAGCCAAGCCAAATGAGCGTAGTCAGCTATGGCGAAGAAAAACCACTTGATTTTTCTCGCACTGATGAAGGTTTTGGCAAAAACCGTCGTGCAGTTTTAGTTTACTAAGATTGAATCTCGGAGAGTAACACAATGAAACGTGCCGTCTTAATTACGGCAATGTTCCTTGGTGCGGGTGCTGCAGTTGCAGCCCCTGCTCCTGTGGAAGATATTGCTGGTGGTTCGGGTGATGACAGACTTGCTCGCATAGAACGTATTGTAAAATCAAGACAACAAAGCGAGCTCGATATGCAGCGCCGTCTTGATACACTGCAGCAGGAAGTACTCGATTTACGTGGTTTAACCGAACAACAGAATTATCAGATTGAGCAGATGCAACAGCGTCAGCGTCAGTTATATGATGAACTTGCTAATTTATCCTCAAAGGCATCTGCCGCTCCAGCAGCCGCAGCCGCGACATCCACACCCTCAGTCGCCGCGACGAATGCTGCTTCAAGTAGTTTAAGTGAAACAGCAAGCTATGAGAGTGCGGTTAACTTAGTCTTGAAAGAGCGTAAGTATGATGATGCGATTCCTGCCTTCCGTGCTTTTATCAAACAATACCCAGATTCTGTGTATGCCGCGAATGCTAACTATTGGTTAGGACAGCTGTTATTTAATAAGAGCGAGTTTGCAGAAGCCAAACAAGCCTTCAAAACTGTGGTTGACCGTTTTAGTGATTCTAATAAACGCGGTGACAGTTTAGTGAAGCTTGGCATGATCGCCGAGAAAACCGGTGACAAGGCTGGGGCGACGCAATACTACCAACAAGTCGTCAAAGATTACGCAAACAGCGCAGCAGCACGCATTGCACAGCAGCAACTGGCTGCAATTAAAGTGTAATTAACCAAAAAACATACTCTTAGTCTGTTTTTCATGCAAACGACAAAAAATTGGGAATTTGCGCTTGCATGAGAAGATGAAAAAGGTATTATAGGCGCCCTCAGAGCGGCGAGGTCGTTCGGGGCGTAAAATACCAGTAAATGGGTCGTTAGCTCAGTCGGTAGAGCAGTTGGCTTTTAACCAATTGGTCGAAGGTTCGAATCCTTCACGACCCACCACTTACTCTAATAAATAGAATAAGTTAGTGGTATTTAACGAGGTAGTCAGTAGTACAATGGGTCGTTAGCTCAGTCGCTTTTTTATAAAGCTAGGGCAGTTGGCTTTTAACCAATCAGTCGAATGGTTCTAATCCTTAATGGCGCAACACTTTACTGAAAGTGCATAAATCAGTGCAACACCAGATGGGTCGTTAGCTCAGTCGGTAGAGCAGTTGGCTTTTAACCAATTGGTCGAAGGTTCGAATCCTTCACGACCCACCACTTTACTGAAAGTGCATAAATCAGCGCAAAACCTAGATGGGTCGTTAGCTCAGTCGCTTTTTTATAAAGCTAGGGCAGTTGGCTTTTAACCAATCAGTCGAATGGTTCTAATCCTTCATGACACACCACTTTACTGAAAGTGCATAAATCAGCGCAAAACCTAGATGGGTCGTTAGCTCAGTCGCTTTTTTATAAAGCCAGGGCAGTTGGCTTTTAACCAATCAGTCGAATGGTTCTAATCCTTCACGGCACTCCACTTTACTGAAAGTGTATAAATCAGTGCCACAC
>NZ_JAUOEQ010000056.1:0-18222 GCF_031931965.1 Shewanella sp. SP2S2-6
AAACTATCTTCCCGCTGCCGCTCGACTTGCATGTGTTAGGCCTGCCGCCAGCGTTCAATCTGAGCCATGATCAAACTCTTCAATTAAAGTTTTGTTGTTTGACTTACGTCAAACGGCTCAACGAATTCTGTTCGACTTCTATTTATCCGAAAATAAGTAGCAAGTCTTTGTACATATTGCTATGAACACTCATCACTCTCGTGAAAGAATTGGTTGATTTAAATATTTGACTGCCAACCCGAAGGTTAAGCAGTTTCGATTAACTCAACACCTGTGAGTGTCCACACAGATTTGCTTGATAAATTGTTAAAGAGCGTTGACCACACACTGAGTTTTCAGCGGGTCAGGGCTGCGTATTTTACGCATTCCCGTTAGTGCGTCAAGTAGTTTTTTTCAACTTTCTTAACACTCATCGTTTAGCTTGCTAACCGATGAACTGCTTGGCTTTCTTTGCTCAACTTGCGTTACGCTGTCTGCCGTGTCAGTGGATGCGCATTATAGGGAGATTGAGAAAGTCCGCAAGAGCTTTTTAGCGATCATTGAATCGTACGTCGATATTTTAAACGTTATGACTACTTTTTAGCTTTTAGGCCCTATTTATCGGAGATAAGTCTGCTTTTTTAGCTAATAATTGATAATTCACGCTCAATATTTCAGCAATGGTCTAGTGTAAAAGTAAATAATTCATTACCATATACTTGCTGTTAACAGTTATTTATCAATTTTCCATTCATCAGAGAGCATTCTTATGCAAAAGTCATTTCTTATTGTTTTGATTGTCGCCATTGTTGGCGCCTTTGTGCTATTTCAGTTTGCACCTACGCTGCCGGCTTACATTGCCTTCGTTGCAGGCGTTATTGTAACTAGCCTTATCTTTAAACTTGTTCCAGAGTCTTCATCATCTCATGCTACAGAAGAACAATATGTTGGTCCTACTATGACCTTATATGTAGGTAACCTGCCTTATCGTGTCCATGAAGGTGAAGTAAAAGTATTGTTTGGTGAGTTTGGCCCAGTAAACTCTGTGCGTTTAGTCAGAGATCGTAAGACTGGTCGTCGTAAAGGTTTTGGTTTTGTGGAGATGTCAGAGTCTGGCGCTCAGAAAGCCATGGTTAAACTGAATGACTATAGCTTCCAAGAAAGAACCTTAAAAGTAAGAGAAGCAAAAACACAAGATTCGGAAGCTGCCGACCGTACTGGTACTGACGAGTAGCATTACCGTTTAAACTGTTTTGTTTGACGTTGTAAATTTAGTTGGTTGTGGTGATTCGTTCGATAGTTGAAAAGCCACAATCAATTAATGTTGTTGTTAAGCCTTCACTGATTTCCGCTTTAGTATAGAACGCCTGCATTGCTGACTCCCCTACTGCTTCTCTCTCATTTGTTACTCTGCGCTCCTCCACAATAAGATTCTGTTGCGTTAAAAGAGTCACGACTCGCTTAGCTATTGCAGCGCCAGAATCCATTAGCGTTACGCCCGCACCGAGCACTTGTTGTAATTCAGCTTGGATCATTGGGAAGTGAGTACAACCCAGTACGAGCACGTCCAATTGCGCGGCAACGACTGGCGCGAGTAAATATGCCAGTCTGTGCATGTCCATTTCACCTGTCGCCACCTTCTGCTCCGCCATCATGACAAGTTCAGAACAACCAAAAAGTTCGACATGGCAATCATCGGCAAATTGGCTGATGAGCTCATGGGTATAATGACGCTTAACTGTGCCAGGGGTAGCCAAGAGTCCAATACGTTTACTCATAGACATCTGTGCCGCCGGTTTGATAGCGGGTACAACGCCCACAACAGGAATACTGAGGTTTGCACGTAATGCCGGTAGCACAACAGTGCTCGCGGTATTGCAGGCGACGACCACTATCATTGCATTGGTGCGAGCTACAAGATCACATACTAATGCGACACAGCCAGCAATTAATACCTGCTCTTCTAACTCGCCATAGGGCAACCTAGCATTGTCGAAAAGATAACAATAATCGCTATGGGGCAAACTCTTGCGGATTTCGGCCAATACGGATAGGCCACCAATCCCTGAATCAAACACTAATATAGGTCGCGACAAGCGGGTCTCCCGTTTCGGTTATAACAAAATGGCTATACAGATTGAACGCATTACAACATTAACTGATTCGATGTTTGATGACTGAATGAATCCAACCAAATACTCATTGAATATCCATAGAATCACACTCAAGCGCGCAGATTTTCCCACAGCTTTGCATAAACAGCAAAAGCAAGATGCTGGACATTCGTGTCACCTAGTATAATATTTGCGCCCCAATTTACAGCAACGGTGAACCAAACAATGAACTTAGCAGCAATGGACCCTCAGGCTTATGATACGCAATTAGAACGCAAGCGTATCAAGCTAGAACAAGCCTTTGCCCAATTTGAAACACCGAGTGTTGAAGTTTTTGCCTCAGAGCCTGCCAACTACCGTATGCGTGCCGAATTCCGCATGTGGCATGACGGTGACGACTTATACTATTACATGTTCGATAAAGTATTGAATGAGAAAGTGCGATGCGATCAATACTTGCCAGCCAGCGTGCTCATCAATCAAATGATGTCGGCCTTAATCGCCGAACTAAAACCGAATCCTAGTCTAAGACATAAACTGTTCCAAGTGGATTTTTTGTCGACCTTAAGCGGCGAGATTTTAGTGTCCTTGCTTTATCACAGACAGCTTGATGACCAATGGCGCGCCGATGCGACTGCACTAAAAGCCAAGTTAAGCAGCCAGTTTAACGTCAACATCATCGGCCGTGCCCGTAAGCAAAAAATCGATTTAGATAAAGACTTTGTAGTCGAGTCACTACAAGTGAATGATAAAACCTTCTTATATAAGCAAATCGAGAACAGCTTTACTCAACCAAATGCCAAAGTTTCCGTAAAAATGTTGGAGTGGGCTATCGATGCGACTCAAAACAGTCAGGGTGATTTACTCGAGCTCTACTGTGGTAATGGCAACTTCTCAATCGCACTGGCGCAAAACTTTAATCGCGTATTGGCCACCGAACTCGCTAAGCCTTCAGTCGATGCGGCACAATACAATATCGAAGTGAATGGTATTGAGAATCTGCAGATTATTCGCATGTCGGCCGAAGACTTTAGCGATGCCATGGCGAAGAAACGCAGCTTTAGACGTTTAGAAGGTATCGATCTCGACAGCTATGTGTGCAACACCATTTTTGTCGACCCACCCCGCGCAGGGATTGATCCTGATACGTTGGCGTTAGTACAAGGTTACGAGCGGATCTTATATATTTCCTGCAACCCTGAAACCTTAAAAGACAATCTGCAGCAACTGAACGAAACCCATAAAGTCACTCGCTTCGCCTTGTTTGATCAGTTCCCTTATACCGATCACATGGAAACAGGTGTCCTACTAGAGCGTCGTTAGTCACCTCAAATGCATTGAGCTCGACTGCATAGCAGTTAAACGCTGCACAGCACTCAAACATAAATTCGCTAAAAATAATGGAGCCTCAGGCTCCATTATTTTTAGCAGCTGATGTGCAGGTCACTCAGATTAGCGGTGCTCAACCTTATGCTGCAAAGCCTCGGCGCCTTTGGCGACCATACGCAATTGCATGACTAATTGATCGGCCAGGATTTTGCGATCGGCACGTTTCATATCTAATGCGGAAGCGCCGGCGTTAAATACCAAAGTTACTAAGGCTTCTGCCTGTGCCCGAGCTAATAACGGGGTTCGGCCCGCTTTCGCTTCGGTATAGTGAGCCAATTCAGAAATAAAATGTTCAATTTCGCGGGCAACCGCCGCACGGAACGCTGCTGAGGTTCCTGAACGTTCATGCAATAAGATACGGAATACGTTTGGATTAGAATCAAGCACTTCCATAAAAGTATCAACAGATATACGGATCACACTGCCACCGGCTTCGGCTCGCTGACGACCTTTTCGCATCATCTGCCTGAGTGTTAATCCGCCCTCGTCTACCATAGTGAGACCGAGTTCGTTCATATCTTTAAAATGGCGATAAAAAGATGTCGGCGCGATATTGGCTTCCCGAGCAACCTCTCGCAAACTCAGACTTGAGAAACTACGCTCAGCACTTAACTGATTAAAGGCCGCATCGACTAAAGCTCGACGAGTTTTCTCTTTTTGCTGTGCTCGAATACCCATTCTTAAATCCGCTAACTGAATGTAATGACGCGATAATACCGCTTTTAGGCATTAAACACAGCCCCATCGTCCTTGACCAAACAATATAGCTAGGCTAAATTAGCTTACAGATGTACGCTCAAAAGCGAATTTTGGAAACCTATAATGAAAAAACCCCCTATCATCTGGCTTAATGTCAGTCTGTTTGCCATCACTTTCCTCAGTGCGGTGATCTTAGTTCCATGGCGCGGTATTGTTCACGGCTATGGTGCTAGTGAATGGATCGCTTTTATTGTCTTAGCCTTTGCCAGTGGTCTGTCGATCACCGCAGGTTATCACAGACTATGGTCACACAAGGCCTATAAAGCCCATCCAGCTGTGCGTTTCATGTATGCACTCGGTGGCGCTTTAGCATTACAAAACAGTGCATTACACTGGGCATCCGATCACAGAGTGCACCATAAGCACGTCGATGATAACGACAAAGATCCGTACTCAGCCAACATGGGATTCTGGTACAGCCATATAGGTTGGATGCTGCGTGAGTATCAGTCGCAACGCTATCATGATTATCAAAATGTGCGCGATCTGCAAAATGACCGTATCGTTATGTGGCAACACAAACATTACCTCGCACTTGTATTGCTGATGAACATTGGACTGCCTGCCCTGCTCGGCTGGTTAAATGGCGACGTGCTGTCTATGTTATTGATGGCGGGTTTACTGCGTTTAGTGGTGGTGCATCACTGCACTTTCTTCATCAACTCTTTAGCGCACGTGTGGGGCAGCCAGCCTTATACCGATAAGAACACCGCCCGCGATAATGGCTTTCTAGCCATGCTGACCTACGGTGAGGGCTACCATAATTTCCATCACATCTTCGAAAATGACTATCGTAATGGCATTAAATGGTGGCACTACGATCCAACCAAATGGTTGATTAAGTCATTATCTTGGTTGGGGTTAGCCAAGGACTTGCGTACGAGTCCACAGGAACGTATCGAGAGCGCACGCTTGCAGATGCAGCTGCTGCGGACCAAGAACAAAGTCGTGCACTTACCCAATGCCGATGAAATTATTGAAAAAGTCCAAGCTGAGTATGAATTACTCAAACTGCACTTAATGGATTACTACCAAGCACAGAAAACCCTGCTTGAGGCCAAGCGTAAACAACTTGTCGATCAGCAGCTATTGCAGCAAGTTGAGGAGCTAAAGGCGCGTTTTTTAGTCCAGCAAAAACATTGGCGCAGCCTAACCGCAACTTATAGCTAAGCCACAATTCTGCCCGAAAGTCATACGGCCACCTTGCATGGTGGCCGTATCTGATTATGATGATGCCTTAATCACTTAAATAGGCTGTTGAGATCATGTCAGATTCCCTAGTTACACTCCCAGAATCAATCAAACTAACAGAATATAGTCATGGTGCAGGTTGTGGCTGCAAGATATCCCCTAAAGTGCTCAGCACTATCTTGGCCTCGCAGTTACCCGTGTTTACTGATCCTAATCTGCTGGTCGGCAATCAAAGCCGTGACGATGCCGCAGTGTATAAACTCAATGACGACATAGGCATCATCAGCACTACCGATTTTTTCATGCCGATTGTTGACGATCCCTTCACCTTTGGCCGCATCGCTGCGACTAATGCGATCAGTGATATTTATGCCATGGGCGGCACGCCTATCATGGCGATCGCTATTTTAGGCTGGCCAATCAATAAGCTACCCGCAGAAGTCGCACAACAAGTGGTCGATGGCGGCAGACAAGCCTGTATGGAAGCAGGGATCATGCTCGCCGGTGGTCACAGCATAGATGCACCCGAACCTATTTTTGGTCTCGCAGTGACAGGACAAATTGCGTTAACTGACTTAAAACAAAATGACACTGCTAAAGCGGGCGATCGTTTATATCTCACTAAACCTATCGGCATTGGCATTTTAACCACGGCGCAGAAACAGAAAAAACTCCAAGATGAAGACAGTCACATTGCGGTTAATGCTATGTGCCAGCTGAATACTATAGGCACGACGATTGCCAAAATTAGCGGCGTAAACGCCCTGACCGATGTCACAGGATTTGGACTAGCTGGACACTTACTCGAAATGTGCCAAGGTGCCAAGCTCACGGCAAAACTCAAATTTGATGCGGTGCCGTTACTGCCACGCGCCTTAGATTACTTAGCCTTAGGTTGCGTTCCTGGCGGGACTCACCGAAATTACGACAGTTATGGCGAGCATCTCCCCGAGCTCAGCGAGCATCAAAAAGCGATACTGTGCGATCCGCAAACCAGTGGTGGCCTGTTAGTTGCCGTCTCGGCCGAAGCCGAAGCGGAATTGATTACCCTTCTCGATGCGCATCACATCGCCCCAATTTGCATTGGATCACTGGAAACCCCCACCACTGCAGCGAATGTGGTGTTGTGCTGATGCCAAGCGCTATTGTAGCCGCAGAGCAATATCGGGAAATTTTCCTCAACCAACACCCCATAATGGATGTGCGAGCGCCCATAGAGTTTACTCGAGGGGCGTTTCCCAACTCGACCAACTTACCCTTGATGCTGGATAGTGAGAGGGAAAAAGTCGGTACTTGTTATAAACAATCAGGTCAGCAAGCCGCGATTGCATTGGGTCATTCACTGGTTAATGGCCCCATCAAGCAACAGAGAATCGAGGCTTGGGTAAGCTATGTGAGAGCCAACCCCAACGCCTACCTTTATTGCTTTCGTGGCGGCTTACGCTCGCAACTCACTCAACAATGGCTTAAAGAAGCGGGGATCGAAGTCCCCTATATTCAAGGTGGCTATAAGGCCATGCGCCAATATCTTATTGGCGTGATTGAAGCGGCACCAACTCAGCAACCGTTATTAAGTTTGAGCGGGATGACGGGCTGCGGTAAAACTGATTTTCTATTAAAACGTAAAGAAGCGGTCGATCTTGAAGGGATAGCCAATCATAGAGGCTCTAGCTTTGGGAAAAATATCGACCCACAGCCTACGCAGATTAACTTTGAAAATCAACTCGCCATTGCCTTGCTACAGCATCAAACGAGTAACGCTGCCTGTTTACTGCTCGAAGATGAAAGCTTCCTGATTGGGCGCTCGGCGCTGCCGCAGACATTTTATACTGCGATGCAGACCGCTGATGTGCTGGTATTAGAGGAGGCGGACGACTTCAGGCTGCAGCGGCTACTCAATGAGTATGTGCACAAAATGCATAGGGGATTCTGTGATCGCTTAGGCGCTGAAGCGGGATTCGCCGCCTTTAGCCAGTACCTGTTACAGAGTTTAGTGAGCATTCGTAAACGCTTAGGTGGTAAACAACATCAAGAACTACAGGATATGATGCAACAGGCATTAACCCAGCAACTCCATCAAAATGACACTTCTCTGCATTTAGCATGGATAGCAGTGCTGCTGCACAAATATTATGACCCAATGTACGAATACCAGTTACAAAAAAAATCCGAACGGATCCTCTTTAAGGGCTCACATCAGGCCATGCATGAATGGTTGGATAACTATAAGAGTGATAGAAAAGCCGCACAATAACTGTGCGGCGAGTACGCTAAAAATTAATTTGCAAAAATCGTAATGGCTTCATAGTTATAATTATCGAATTTAGCCGAGCGAATATTACCCGTGCTACGGCTCGATTTACTGAGCTCGGCACGGAAATCATATAGCCCTGTCATTCCTTCATACCCCCAGACATACAAACTCATCATAGGAATTGTTATTCCATCAAATGCTGTTTGTAAGTGTATGGGCAAATCTAAATCCGGAATTGACCCCTTTAATGAAGCCGAAATAGCCCAATTCGCATAGCCATCTTGTCCTATGGTGATTTGCATCGCTTGCATATGGGCATTGTTGAAACTGTAGTCATAATTTGCACTACCACCATTATTAATAGTAGTGATTAAACGTGTCGTTTCATCCAGCATTTGGTTTTCATTTAACGGTAAATTCAAGCTCAAACTCTTAGAAGGATCAGTAACAGCCCTACGTGTTATTGCCGAATAATTTATGTAGCCAGCCTCATTCGCACCAAGGGCAATCCACTGTGATGCGTAAACTAAATTGCGATCAAAAATCGCGGGAAATAATTGCACTTCTTTCGTCGGCCATTCTACCCAGTTTTGGCGACCAAATTCAGTTTCAGAGTAACTCCTTAGCGAATAATCATTGGTATTCACATCAACATTTAACGGAGTCCCTTCATGATGAGTACCTTCAAATTCACTACTCGATATAGGTACTGCTTGCGATAAATCTAGTGTATTTATATCTATGCTAGCAGCATAAGCCGTAACACCACTCTGGCTAGGAACTAACACCATATTCACTGGTGCAAACTTATCGTCCTGCTTACACAGGCGTAATGAAGAATTGTTAGAATGTGAGTCCAAAAATGAGTTATTACCATATAGCTGGTAGTCACTATATACAGCTTCAATTTCACTAAGATCAAAATTCACATCACTACAGTCACATTGGCTATTTAAATTTTCATCTGTGAAAGCATAAATGCCATAGTCGCCAGCTTTAGCGGCTAAATCCGTACGGATGCTCCAAGTTGACTGACCATTACGAAACTCTTTTGCTGCAACTGTTAAATGTGATGCTTCGCTTGTCCAGGGTATATCGACATGTCCCTGCCCATCACTCTTATAAGTGCCGAGAATATGGCCGTCTTGTCGGTGAATAATAACATCGGCACCTGCCATTTTTTCTTTTACATTGCATTTGCTTGCAACGCTCTGCACATCCATAACCAATCTAGCTGGTGTTGTACCCGAATCACCAGAATCCCCACCACTTGAATCACCCGAACCTCCACATCCACCAAGCAATAACACTAGTGCACTGGCATAACATCCTTTTCCCATGACCAAACTCCAGAGTATATAAGTTATTATTTTGTAAATTTGTTAAAGCATACCAATTACAACACGGCTTCATTTCGTTCAACAAGTAGGTTTGCAACTTGATGTCGCAAATTTTCACGATTAGCGGAAACGTCCACGATAGGAACCGCAATATCCACCGACACCCTTGACCAAAAACGCTTGGGCATTTTAGCTAAGGCATGCCCGCCCTTGTGGCTAAAGTAAGAACCCCATAATCCGTGTAATGCCATAGGCACCACAGGGACGGGATCTCTGGCGAGGATTTTATCGATACCGGGACGGAATTCACCTAATTCACCGTCAGGAGTGAGTCGACCCTCAGGGAAAATACACACCAATTCGCCATTTATCAGCGCTTCGTGGATAGTCTCAAACGCTTGGTTATAAGTGGTTTCACTCTGTCTAGGGGAACAGATAGGGATCACTCCAGCGTGGCGGAACAAATATTTCAGCAAAGGAATTTCGCTGATGGACTTATCCATTACAAAACGAATAGGCCGAGTCGATGCCCCCATAATAATCAAGGCATCCACATAGCTCACATGGTTGCAGACTATGATGCCGGCCCCTTCCTTTGGAATTATCTCTCGGCCAGTTACAGTCACGCGGTACATAACATGACTCAATAAGTAACTGATAAATCGCTGAGTAAATTCTGGCACTTGTGAATAAACATAGAGAGCGACGACAAAGTTCATCACTGCAAGCAGTAGGAATAACTGCGGAATCGTCCAACCCGCAACGCCAAGCAGCAAGATAGATAGCAGCGCCGAAGCCACCATAAACAGAGAGTTCATAATGTTATTGGCAGCAATCGCCTGAGCACATTCGCCCTTGGCCGAACGGGACTGAATAAAGGCGTATAAGGGGACGATAAACAAGCCGCCGCTAACGCCGATCATAAAGAAATCTAGCATCACCCGATAATGTTGCGACTCGGCAATAAAGGCTTTTAATCCATAGACAAAACCAGCATCCACTGGCACAGGTGGAATCGCCCAAAGCAAATCGACACCAAAGATAGTTAATCCCAATACCCCGAATGGCAGCAAACCGAGTTCCACATGGCCGTAGGAAAAACGTTCACAGACGAAGGAGCCAACAGCGATTCCGATGGAAAACATGCCCAACAATAACGACACCACAGTCGCACCAGAATGCAGGTGCAGCTTGGCAAAGTTAGGGAATTGGGTCAGATAGGTCGCACCTAAAAACCAAAACCAACTGATAGCGAGGATAGCCATCCAGATTGAAGGTGTTTGACGGGCTTTTTTGATGCTACGCCAAGTGCCTGATAACGGTCTGAAACGTATTTTTTCGATAACGCCCTGCGGTGGTAAAGCAGGAATAGCTCGACTCGATAGGTAGCCTGCTAAGGCCAATACGGCAACGGTAATGGCAGCCCAAAGCGTACCGTTGACTTCAGAAACTAAAATCCCCGCACTCAAAGTGCCCACCAGAATAGAGAGAAAAGTGCCCATCTCAACCCAAGCATTACCTGTCACTAACTCATCGTCTTTCAAGGCTTGGGGCAGCAGGGAATATTTTACCGGACCGAAGTAGGCCGACTGACTACCGGTTAAAAATAGCAGCAATAACATCATCATGTAGTTCTCGCTCACTATCGCGATAGCGGCGCAGGACATAATAATGACTTCGAGTAGTTTTAATCGACGGATAAGTTTGGCCTTATCCATATTATCGGCAACCACACCCGCGTGGGCCGAAAACAGGAAAAACGGCAGGATAAACACTCCAGCAGCCAAATTCACAAACATATCGACGCTTATGGGTAGGTCTTTCACTTGGCTAAAAGTCACTAATAACAGCAACACATTTTTATAGATGTTGTCATTCAATGCGCCTAAGCACTGAGTCGCAAAATAGGGTAAAAAACGTTTTGTTAGCAGCATGATAGTTCCTTCTGGTAACCCATTCCTTGTAAATAAGCTTGTACGTGACTCTCGAGTAGATCCTGCAGTGATAATGACTCAGCGAAGAGCTTATTATCGAGTGACAGAGAGGTCAGCCCATGAATTCCACCCCATAATACCCGACTTATACTGAGATGCTGCGCCTGCGTAACCTCGGGAAATAGTTGCGCCAATTCACGCTCAATAAGAGTAAATAACCCCGCAATCAATTGCCCTTGCGATTCGGGCAAGGGTTCAGAATCGAGTAATTGCAGCTCAAAAACCAGCTTAAAAGCTTGGCGCTGCTCATGGGCAAACTGACTATACTCCCACGCCATTGCAATGATTTTACGCAAACTGTCGGCAGCACACACACCCGCTAATCGATCGTGTAAAGTCCTAAGCGTTGCCTCAGAAACCGCCAGCAACAAATAGTTATAGCTGCCGAAAATATTGATCAAGGTGCTAGGGACATAGCCAATTTGGCTAGCCACTTTGCGTAAGCTCAGCCCTACAACACCTTGTTCGGTCAATAACTCAGTTGCCGCTTGTATTGCCATCGCACGAATTTCATCATGGCTGTGTTCTTTTCGTCTGGCCATAGGTCTCACTCCCTGTTGGATAGCAAGAGACTAACAGCAGTTAAAATAAAAAACAACGTTCAAAATAAGTTTGTTTTACGTACAGTCGCGGGTAAATAGTGAAGGATATCATTGAGGATGATAAATAAAGATAGACGCTCGAAATCGATTCACTCAGTAAAACTGAACTATATATGTGGGATTACACCACACAAAATAACATAAAAAACGGCGCGCTCAGTCAGCACGCCGTCCATTATTTTGGTTTAAAAATCATTCTTAATTCAAAGGTGTTTTTAATTAAAAGTGACCATGGAATTTAAGGCCTGCGATAAGTCATCACCACTCTATCTGCACCAGCGCCAAAATAATCGGCCTCAAAAGCCGAATCAACGAAACCTAAATGCTGATATAAGCCATGGGCAGGATTACTCGGGTCAACCGTTAGACACACACGTTCAACAGCGACGGGTAACTCAGCTAAACACTGCTGCATCAAACGTTTGCCTAATCCCTTTCCACGAGCATCTTCACTTACTGCAACAGATAAAATCCACCTACAAGTCGGATCGCCACTCTGGGCACAGAGCAAATAACCTTGCAGAAGATTATCTTCATCCACCGCCACTAAAAATTGCTCTGGCCAGCAATCAAATCCCTGACGGAAGAAAAAATCTGGATAACTATGCTCACCAAAAATGGCTTGCTCAAGCTGATAAACCGCCAATAACTCTGACTTTAATACCGGACGTATAGACTGCATTCGAAAATCATTCACCTATTAAAATCTTATCCCACTCTAAGTTGGGTGCGCCCACTACGATAAAGTTAGGGTTTTCTAACGTCTCGCGCTCATTGTAGGTTAATGGTTGCAGCTCAGTATCCATCAACTGTCCACCCGCTTCCTCGACGATAATTTGCGCCGCTCCCGTATCCCACTCGCCCGTTGGGCCAACTCGCACATAACAATCGGCTCGACCTTCGGCGACAAGACAACTCTTTAACGCTGCACCCCCCATAACGACTAACTCGCAGTGTTTGGGATGGTTGAATAGGGTCAACACAGATTGAGGGTCCTGACGGCGACTTACGGCTAATCTTAGGGATACCTTTTCACGGTGCTCGATTTGGCGGCTGCTGATCCGCACTTCCTGTTTATCCGTGCGTTTGTATGCCCCTAAACCTGCAATCGCGTAATAACACACTTGCGTCATAGGCACATACACTACGCCCATCACGGGACGATTGTGCTCAACGAGTGCAATAATCACCGAGAAATCACCACTGCCAGCAATAAACTCACCCGTGCCATCAAGTGGATCGACCAACCAATAGCGCTTCCAAGATTCACGCACGCTCAGCGGAATATCGGCCGCCTCTTCAGATAACACAGGAATATCAGGCGTTAAAGCAGTTAATCGGTCACAAATGATCTGGTTCGCCGCTAAATCTGCGGAAGTGACAGGGGTATTGTCAGACTTCATTTCTCGCTCAAAATTACCTTTGAGATAAATGTCACGGATAGTTATCCCTGCATCGGTCGCAATCGCAATAACTTCGTCGATCAACTCTTCTGGCTTCATAACAACTCCAATCGCAAAGTTCGCGAATGTTTTGCAAGCGTTTCAGCTTTGAACGCTTAAAAGGAAAAAGATTATTTAAGGTATAAATACTTTTGCGCTAAAAACAACGCACTCACACTACGGGATTCGGAAAAATCGACATCATCGAGCAGGGCCTCCCAATCGGCGAGCGCCCAAGGCACCACATCAATGGGTTCCGGTTCATCACCTTCAAGGCGACTCTCATACAGATCTTCTGCAAGAAAAATTTGCATCTTACTAGAGAAATAACCTGGCGCTAGGCTAAGTTCTTTCAATAGCGTGAGCTTATTCGCCCCAAAGCCAATTTCTTCCTGCAATTCACGGTTAGCCGCTTCGACTGGCGATTCACCAGGGTCGATAAGACCTTTAGGAAACCCGAGCTCGTAATTATCGGTTCCGGCTGCATATTCGCGTGCCAGTAGCATTTGCCCTTGATGAATAGGCACTATCATCACAGCGCCACGACTACCGCCTTTCATACGCTCGTATTGGCGTTCGACACCATTTGAGAACTTAAGATGCACTTGCTCAATTTGAAATAATCGGCTTTTCGCGACAACTTCGGTATGCAATATTTCCGGCTTATTCTGCCGCTGCGACATAACTGCCTCTAGATAAAAAAGCGATAAATTAAATAAGATAAGTGACAATCTTACTATCCTGTCTTTAATCTACAACCTGAATTTGTTACATGCTCCTAAGGGTAAGCCACAAATCCTTTGCGATATGCATCACAAACCAAGCCCAGCCTTAAGTGAACACCTTCAAAATATTCTCAAATATGATGTTTCTATTAGAGAGTAAAAAGGGGCGAATGCCCCTTTTGATATGCTAACGCTTAAAATTGATAACGTAGATTGAGCTGGTAACTGAGGAAGTCATTCGGCTCGATATCCACATACTGATACCCCAAGCCAACTGACCAAGCGTCGCTCACTTGATAGCTAAACCGCACACCGGCATACCAATCAATGCCATCAAGCTCTGTGGTTAAACGGCTATTGCCCATAGTGCTACTGATATCTGCTTGCCATCGAAATAATCCGATAGGTACTTCAAACCGCCAAGCATCATGCTGCAGTAAGGTTAAACGCAATCCCAACATCACGCCATCAGCCAGTACGGGGGTCACGGCTTTGACCTGCTCATGATATTGCGCCGGAGTCAGACTTGCACCCTCAATCCGCGCACTTCCATTACCAAAGTCGGCATAGCCTAATTCGATTGCCACCATGGGAGTCCATTGATAACCCACACTTAAGCCAAACGCAGTATCTTTGTCATCAACCGATGTCACTACGCCCGCTGCAGCGTCAGACTGTAACTCTCGTCTGCCGCTATCAACCTGAGCTTGGCCGACAAAGCCCTCGACATACCAGTTATCAGCGGCATTCGCTTGAGTCACTGTGCTGGCGAGCAACACAGCACCCAAGACCACTTTATGTAATTCACGGCGGCGAATTAAACCCGTCGCAACGATCAAGCCTAATGCCCACAAGGCCATACTTCCTCCACCCGATTTGTTATCAATCACCACTTCTTGATAGGCTTTAACAGTAATCAACACTTGTCCTATTGCCTCACCACCCAGCCCATCACTAATCCGATAGCTCACAGTATCGACACCATCGAATCCTGTTTTAGGGATATAACGCAGCTTGTTAGTCTCAATGGATACTGTCCCTTGCTGCGCGGTTGCGCTGACTAAGGTTAAAGCATTGCCATCTGGATCGCTGTCATTACTCAACACATCGAGTAGCAAGCTCGTTCTGTCGTCGGTTGCGGCGCTGTCGTTGACTGTCGTTGGCGCGGTATTGCCACTCACTACCACAGTCAACTCACTACTCGCAGTGCCACCTTTTCCATCGGTAATGCTATACACCAGCACATCAGTACCGATGAAATCGGTTGCTGGCGTGTAACTTAGTTGCTGATTAGCCAAGATGACGGCGGTACCAAACTCGCTAGTCACTTGTGTAACTGTCAAGGCATCACCATCACCATCGGTATCATTGGCGAGCACATCAACATCGAGGCTCTGATTCCAAGGTAAAGAGGCCGTATCTGGGTTCGCCACCGGTAAATGGTTGCCATTGAGTATCACGGACACGCCACTTGGATCGACGATAGTACGGTTAGCGACGCCATCGTCATCGTTTGGTCCACCATCTTCTATGGTTAACTGCACACACCAATGGCCTTCAGTTAATCCAGAAGTCCAACGACTGTCTCCCGGTGGAGGACAGAAACCACGCTCACCTTCACTACTGGCGACACTATTGCGCGTATCAATCACAAAATCCTTCCAACCATTTTGGGCTTGATACTTACGATATACCGCATTGGCAGGAACTGGCGAACGTTGTGGTATCACCAGACTGTAACTCTGCCCTTGTTGTGGCAATCCCGTCGCGATGAAGTCAAAAATACCGCCGACATTGGCTGCTATGCTGTCTTCTGGGACAAGATCAGGTAATAGTTGAATACCACTTTGCTCTTGCATCAGTGCAATATTACCTAAGCGTAAGCACACGCCAGCCTGCCCTTCAGCCAAGAAGTACACAGGCTGCAATTCACCTTCGGGCATAATGTTACAGTCGTTAATCGCATCCAAGTAATCAGGAATACCGTCACCATCCGTATCGGTAAAGCCTTCTTGAACATCAGGGATCAAATCACCGTCCGTGTCTGCGCCAGTCAATACAGGTAAGCTTGAACGCACCACAATGTAGACTTTCTCTGTGGTAGACAGCGCTGGCAAACCATTATCAGTGACAGTCACACTCACAGGATAAATGCCCGGCAGGACAGAGACTGGAGAGAAGAACATACCCGCATCATCAGATTGTAAGTTCAGCGAACCGCTTGCCCATGTTGACGCTAGGCTGTCCTGCATATTGGCATCACTGATATCAGCATTAATGCGAACATCACCGCCATTTTGCGCCACGATGAATTGGTGCGCTCCCGCTTGGGTAATATCCAGCGTCACCTTAGGCGCAATATTCGCTTCAGTGATGAGCACCTGAGTTTGCTGCTTACTGCCCAAGTTCAAGCTAGGGTCTAGACTAATCAGCACATCCTCATCCCCTTCGACCTCACCATCTTCAAAGGTTCTAAAGCGGATCTCAGCTTGTTGACCCGATGTCACCTCGACCACCCCATCAACCAAATCATGATCACTGCTACCTGCAGAGCCTGAAACGGTATAAAGCACAGAAAGTGGATATACGGGTGCGACGCCATTAAGGTGCACACTCACCACTACCTCATTGCCCTCACCCACAAGCTGATCTTTACTCAAGGAGATCAGTGGATGTACTTTCACTTTTTGAGCCTTGATTGCCTTATTACCATCGCGATCTACAGCTTGCCAGTAAGCTAAGTAGCTGCCTGGTGCAAAGAACAGACTCTTATTCACCAGAGAAACTGGCAATGGATGACCATTACGATCGACCGCTTTCGCGAAACCAAGTTTAACGCGAGTAAATAGGCCCGTCGCATTCACATCAACATCGTCTGGCAAAGTGATCACTGGCTGATTTTCCGACTCCGCGCCTTCAATCAATACATTCACTTTGGCACTTGCACGCCCCTTGTTACCATCACTGATGGTGTAGCGAAGCGCCACAGGCCCGACATACGCTTCAGGCGCAGTAAAGCTCAAGCCCTCACTGGTGATTTGCACACTGCCGATATCCGCAGCCGCACCATCAATCGTTAAGGTATCACCATCGACATCAACATCGTTCGCGAGCACCGCAAGCGCATAAATATCGTTGGCGGTACTTGTTAAGGTGTAGTCGTCATCAACCGCTTGCGGATCATCATTCACTGGCGTGACATTAATAGTGACAGTTGCAGGCTCTGAACTCAGCTCGGCATCCTTAGCAATAAAGCTAAACACGTCTGTTCCATTGAAATCCTTCTCAGGGGTATATAACCAAACAGTGCCATGTTGCTCTAATGTGCCGGATTCTGGCTGACTCACCACTTCATAGGTGAGCGGATCATTATCCACATCCTTTGCCGCAAGGGTGATAGCCACAGAACTATCTTCCTC
The DNA here is from genome assembly GCF_031931965.1 of Shewanella sp. SP2S2-6. NCBI lineage: Bacteria > Pseudomonadati > Pseudomonadota > Gammaproteobacteria > Alteromonadales > Shewanellaceae > Shewanella > Shewanella sp. SP2S2-6. Next base: position 17,209 of record NZ_JAUOEQ010000056.1, read on the forward strand.
TAACGTCACAGTTAAACTTGTCGCCACAGGCGCATCGTTGACGTTGGTCACAGTGATGCTGAAGCTTTGCTCTGCCGTTAAGCCGTCCGTGTCGGTGACTTTCAGTGTCACCGCATGGCTGCCCACATCGGCATTGCTTGGCGTACCACTTAACACGCCCGTAGCCGCATTGAAGCTCAACCAACTCGGTTTAGTCACCGCGCTGAATGTCAGTACGTCGCCCACATCGGTATCACTCGCCGCAAAGGTGTAGCTGTAAGCCGCATCTTGAGTGGCTGCAGTGATGGCTGTTGAACTGATGGTCGGTGCGTCATTGACGTTGGTCACGGTAATGCTAAAGGACTGGTCAGCGGTTAAGCCATCCGCGTCCGTCACTCGCAGTAACACAGGGTGTGCACCCACATCGGCATTGCCTGGCGTGCCACTTAACACGCCTGAAGTCGTATTGAAGTTCAACCAGCTTGGTTTAGTCACCGCGCTTAAAGTTAATGTGTCGCCCACATCAGTATCCGCGGCCGCAAAGGTGTAGCTGTACGCCGCATCTTGAGTGGCAGCAGTGATGGCCGTTGAACTGATGGTCGGCGCATCATTGACGTTGGTCACGGTAATGCTGAAGGACTGGTCAGCGGTTAAGCCGTCCGTGTCCTTCACTCGCAGTAACACGACATGGCTGCCTACATCGGCATTACTGGGCGTGCCACTTAATAATCCAGTGGCAACATTGAAGCTCAACCAGCTCGGTTTGGTCACGGCGCTTAAGGTTAAGGTGTCGCCCACATCGGTATCCGCGGCCGCGAAGGTGTAACTGTACGCCGCATCTTGAGTGGCAGCAGTGATGGCCGTTGAACTGATGGTCGGCGCATCATTGACGTTGGTCACGGTAATGCTGAAGGACTGGTCAGCGGTTAAGCCGTCCGTGTCTGTCACTCGCAGTAACACAGGGTGCGCGCCCACATCGGCATTGCCTGGCGTGCCACTTAACAATCCAGTAGCAGCATTGAAACTCAACCAGCT
>NZ_JAUOEQ010000057.1:0-16141 GCF_031931965.1 Shewanella sp. SP2S2-6
ATTTTCTAGCACTTCCTCCATCCATGGAGGTCGTACGAAAAGCCTTAGACAGAATATCGACACTTGATGAAGTGCGAACTCAAACAAAGCAAATCAGCTTTCCGAATTATTATTAACGTGGTCCAGCGATGGACACGGTAATAAACAGAATTTGCTTGGTGACAATAGCCTTGTGGAACCACCTGATCCCATCCCGAACTCAGAAGTGAAACGCAAACGCGCCGATGGTAGTGTGGGGTCTCCCCATGTGAGAGTAGGTCATCGCCAAGCGCCTAATTATCTCATTGAGATGTAACGAAGCCAGCTGAATAAGCTGGATTTTTTGCGTCTGCAATTTACATGTTTTAGCGTTTTGAAACCGTTTCATTGTTTGAAATAACATTAAGCTGTGAGGTGGGAATGGTTTACAGGGCTCTTTTTAATGAGCTTAAGTTTTACTAAGTTCTAATTTTACGAACTGAATAGAGCCGCCAGTTCATGTGTGGTACTAAGCTGGCGGTTTTAAATAGATAAACTGAAGCGCTATAGATCACTCTTTATTGATTTTGGCTTTGAAGCTGGCTTTGGTATTGTCGTTGGCTTGTTTGTACCAGTAATCAAGCATTTGACTGATTTCAGCTTGGCTAGGTGCGGTTGTAGATGTCACTGAAGTCGTTGGCTGAGCCTTGTCATTTACCGCTGCGGCAGCTGACGACATCACTGCTGGCGCGATCAAGTTCGTGGATGTGACTGCTGCTGTTTGGCGTATTTGTGACTGGCTTGCCAATATTGGTGCAATGGCGTCGTTTGCTTGTGTTGTCGCGGTATTCATAGTGAGATTTAATGAAGCCGGATGATTGCTAAGGTTGTACTGCAGTATCTCGTGTTCGAAATCCCGTCCCAGTTGGATCCCATTCTTAATCAATTTATCGCTGGTAAAACTCACTGCTTCATCTTGAGCATTTGATAGTGTCAATTTGGGTGACTCATCAAATTTCTTGGCATCTCTAGCGGAGTTGATGGCGGGAAGTGTCAGGGTAAGTGTTTGTGCTGACGCATCAAAACGGACGATGAGCACGTCGGATAGATAATGCACTGAGTCAGCTTGCTGCCTGTATTGCGCGGCATAGCGAAAGGCTATCTGATTGATACCATCGGCTAAAACGAGGTTGCCACTCTTTACGGCTGGCTTGCCATTGACCGTTAACACTTCAGCATTTTTAGGCAGATTGAGATTAACATCGGCCGTTGCAGGCTGCACTGCAACCAGCATTAACGCGGTGGCACATAAGATTGATTGATATTTCATAAGCTTTCTCTGTTGTTGCGAGGACGCCGCTAAATAATAAGGTAGATATTTGGCGACACGCCGTTTATAGCGCGCAGATTAGCGTTAATTTAATCGGTAGGGAATAAAAAAGGCTCACGAGGAGCCTTTTGAGGTGATATTTCGGGATTGAACGCTTATTTGGTTAGGTTGATGCTATAAACGGCGAAACCCAGTTCATCCTTGCTGATCTTCTTCATTTCACGTTGTTTATTGGCTTCGATAAAGGTAGCAGCTTTATCACTGTCTTGGGTTTCGAAGCGAACGTCTAATGTGACGTTGGTCGTGATGGTTTTGAAATCCCAGTTGTAATCGGCACTTGGATTGACCATACCTTCGTACTTACCCGTGGTTTCGTTGTATTGAGATTGCGCTGTGATATAAGCCGCTAATGCTTCACGGTTGGTATCGGGCAGTTCAAGCACGACATGGTCGCTACCCGTACCGGCAAACTTACCACCAAAGGCGCGATAGTTATTTGAGGCGACGATAAACTCTTTCGCGGCAAATTCTTCACCTGTGATGACTTTGCCGTTTTCGTCTTTATAGCTTAAATCAACGATACGGTTTGCGTTGGCATTAACAACGGCGCAATCGCGGTCAAACTTGTTCGGTTGAGTGACATCAATTTTGTAAGTTAAGCCATCGAGTACGTCGAAATTATAGGTTGGATGGCCATCCCAGTTGATTAACTCTTGTGGGGTGGTTTTTGCTGGGTCGATTTGATTGAACTGGTTGGCTGAGCACTCAAGCCAATCTTTCAATTCGGCACCCGTTGCTTTGACGGCCACCATAGTATTGGGATACAGGTACAGATCGGCGGCGTTTTTAAAGGTCAGTGGACCTTTATCGACTTGCACAAATTGATCGGCATCGCTGGTTGTACCGTGGCGACCGCCCGCTTTAAAAGGTGCAGAGGCTGACAGTACTGGCAACCCTTTTAATGCTGCAGGTAATTTCGCTTTCACGTTAGCGATTTGCGCATCGGAAACGATTTGTACCGTAGGGTCGTCTTGCACTAAGGTGAGGAAGCTATACATGTCCGCCGCGGCGACACCGATAGGTTCATCCACAAAGGCGAGGGTACCTTGGTGCTCGGCTGCGACAGCATCGTGAATAGCAGCATCCGCTTCAACTAATGGGGCTTTATTTGCGCCATCATAGATAGGGCGAGCTTGCGTTTTGGCAGTAAGGACATGCCACTTGTCATCTCTACGTTCGAGTTTAAAGTCAACCACCCCTAAGTTATCACCCCAACGACCTGGCATCACTGCGGGAACGCCGTTCAGTAGGCCCTTAGTGACATCGGTATTGGGTAAGTCAGCATACTTAGCATCTGGGAAGATAGAGTGGCTGTGGCCGAATAGAATCGCATCGATACCGTCAACATAAGTCAAAGCGTAAGTGGCGTTTTCAGCCATAGGATCGCCAGGATTTTCCGTCGAACCAATGCCAGAGTGTGGAATGGCGATAATGATATCGGCCCCTTTAGCTTTCATTTCTGGGACATATTTTTTCGCGGTGGTAACTATATCTTCAACCGTCACTTTTCCCGTCAGATTTTGTTTATCCCACAATAGAATTTGCGGTGGCACAAAACCAATATAACCAATGTTAATGGTTTGATTATTGCCTTCGCTGTCGATAATGATTTTTTGTTTGATGATATAAGGGGTGAATAAATGCTCACCTTTTTTAACTTCTTTCCAGCAACCATTATCGTCGGCGCAATAAACGTTCGAGTTGATATAAGGGAAATCTGCACCACTAATGGATTTATTTAAGAAATCTAAACCATAGTTAAATTCATGATTACCGATATTGCCGACTTCATAATCTAATAGGTTCATGGCTTTATAAGCAGGGTGAACATCGCCCATTTGCAGGCCCACTTTAGCCATATAATCGCCCATAGGGCTGCCTTGCAGTAGATCGCCGTTATCAACGAGGACGCTATTCTTGGCTTCGTTGCGTGCAGCGTGGATCAAGCTTGCAGTGCGGGCAAGACCGATTGTGGGATCGTCTTTACCACTGTAGTAGTTGAAATCCATGATATTTGTGTGCAGATCTGTGGTTTCGAGTACCCGTAAATCGGCTTGAACGACTTTGTCGTCATCAGAATTACAGGCGCTGACACCAAGGGCGGCAGTGATCATCACTGCGAGTATTTTCTTATTTAACATAGTTATCTCTATTTATATTTATTTGACCCCAACGCATGTTCCGTCAAGAGCATGCCCATCATCCCGTTAATTCGGCGTCATTTAACTGTTAGGTTAATTTGTCGCGAAGTTAACGAGCGGGAATTATAAAGACATTTGATGATCTGAATGTGACATTAATCGGAGAAAAGCTGTTTCAAATTGTGACTCAGAGTGCGCCTGCCTAAATAATGAGCCATTTGGCCTGTGTATTTGTTACATTGAGGTTTAAATAATCACAGCAAAAAGTTTATTAAGAAGAATTAATATTTGTTATAGAAACGGTGTTTTATTTGCTTATGCTGCTTTCTATGTTGAGAATATTTGGCTTAAAAAATCCAATTGGATTGTTTTAAATAATTCTTTTTACATTGAATTTTAGCTAATCCTCATCATTTCTGCTTGCAAGCGCTTAACACTGATTGCTGCGCCTTAGGTGTAGCTAAGCGTTGGCATAGGCACATATAGACTCGAAATACACATAAAGTGATACAAATTAGCGCCGCAGTGGTGGGGTAAAACTTGGCTGGAATGCGCGTAACTTGTTAAGGTAGTTCATCGAAATTAACGACCGTAGCAACAAGCGTTCGTTGACTCAGACTGTTTTAAACTGAAAGCCAAAATCCGTTAGCGCGCACCTTTCACCTTAAAAATACAAACGAAAGGGCAGCAACATCCAAGGGAGTTAATATGCGTAAGTCCGTTATTACCACAGCCGTGGCCGCGGCTTTGTTACTTGGCGCTTGTTCAGACAAGCCAGCCGCCAGTGCCAATGAAGCCAAAAATGCCGTAGCGACTCAAACTGCTGCTAAAGCAGAAGCAACCAATGTGTTGCTGAGCAAGAGTCCACTGCAGGATCAAGCGCCACAATTTAACCTTATCCATACTGCAGATTATGCTCCTGCCTTCGAGCAAGGCATTAAAGCCCATGATGCTGAAATCGCTGCCATTGTGAATAACAAGCAAGCAGCCAGTTTTGACAACACCATTCTGGCGATGGAAACCTCGGGTGAATTATTAACGCGGGTGTCGCGGACCTTCTTTAATCTCGCCGGTCTGATTTCTGATGATGATTTCCAGAAAACCGAAGCAGATCTTGCACCTAAGCTATCTGCCCATCGCGATAATATTTATCTCGATCCAACGTTATTTGCCCGTGTTGAAGCGGTATATCAACAAAAAAGCAGCTTAAATGCGGAAGATCAGCGTTTAGTTGGATACTACTATGAGCAGTTTGTTCGCGCTGGCGCGAAATTGTCAGCTGAAGATAAAGCTAAGATGCGCGACTTTAACGCCGAGCTTGCAACCTTAGCGACGGACTTTTCACAAAACAGCTTAAAATCATTTAAAGATGATGTGATTGTTGTGACGGATAAAGCCCAGTTAGCTGGTTTATCTGACAGCGAAATCGCCACCTTAGCCGCTGCCGCCAAAGCTGCTGGAAAAGAGGGCTATTTGATTACCTTAGTGAACACGACTCGCCAGCCTGTGCTTTCTAGCCTGAGCAACCGTGAACTACGCCAAAAAGTGTGGGAAACTTCGGCGCACAGAGCCGTCGCAACTAATGGCCCATTGATTGTTAAAATGGCGCAAATTCGGGCTAAAAAAGCTAACTTATTGGGATTCGATACTTGGGCATCCTATGCGGTTGCCGATCAAATGGCGAAAACCCCAGCCGCTGTGTATGAAATCCTCGATGATTTAGCGCCAAAAGCCTTAGCACGTGCCAAAGTGGAAGCGGCTGATATTCAAGCTGAAATCAAAAAGGCGGGCGGTGATTTCGAGCTTCAACCTTGGGATTGGGCTTATTACGCCGACAAAGTGCGTAAAGAGAAATACGATCTCGACGAAAGCAGCATCAAACCTTATTTCGAGTTTAATACTGTGCTGCAAGACGGGCTGTTTTTCGCGATGCATAAACTGTATGGCATCAGCTTAAAAGCGCGTACCGATTTACCCGTGTGGAATCCCGATGTTTTAGCCTTTGAAGTCTTTGATAAAGACAACAGCTCTATTGGCTTATTCTACCTTGACCCTTATGCCCGTGAAGGCAAAGGCGGCGGCGCGTGGATGGATGAGTTCGTCACCCAAAGCGGTCTGCTTGGCACTAAGCCCGTTGTTTATAACGCGCTGAATATTCCTAAGCCAGCCGATGGCCCAACGTTAATGACCTTCGATGAAGTGACCACTATGTTCCATGAAATGGGTCATGCGGTTCACGGTTTATTCTCGCAGGTGAAATACCCAAGCGTGGCTGGCACATCAACCGCACGTGACTTTGTTGAGTTCCCATCCCAGGTTAACGAAGATTGGAATATCGATCCTGCTGTGATTGCTAACTATGCCAAACACTACAAGACGGGTGAGCCAATTCCTAAGGCACTGCTTGATAAAATCTTAGCCTCAAATAAGTTTGGCCAAGGTTTTGATACCGTTGAGTATCTGTCAGCTGCCTTGTTAGATATGGAATGGCACTCTATCAGCGCCGATACTCAAATTAGCGATGTAGAGAAGTTTGAGCACCAAGTGTTAGCTAAACACGGCCTCGATTTTGCGCCAATTCCCCCGCGTTATAAATCGAGCTACTTTAGCCATGCCTTCTCCGGCGGTTATTCAGCTGGATATTACGCGTATTTGTGGACCGAAGTGTTTGCCGCCGATGCCTTTGCCTACATGGGCGAGCACGGTGGATTAAAAGCCGATAATGGTGACAAATTCCGTAAGGAAGTCTTATCTAAAGGTAACAGTGAAGATCTCATGCAAGATTACATTCACTTTACCGGTAAAAAGCCGACAACAGATGCACTGTTAAAGCGCCGCGGTTTAGTCGACTAATCGATTCGTTGTAAAAAGGCCCAAAGGCTTGTTAGGGAAACCTAGCAAGCCTTTTTTATTGATGTCGGGGCGGATTTATTCATCATTTTTTCAAGACAGGAAGTTAGAGGACGGGGAAATCTACCGATAACGCTCTGATCACAGTTCCAAAATAGTTTGTTGAAATGTTGGTGAAAGGCAGCATTGAACCACTTTATTATTTTAATCAAATGTTTATGTTTGATTTTCACGCATAAAGTTAGCAATAGTGTCCTCCTTACGTTGACTCTCTAATAGCCACTCAATCCTCCATTCTGTTAGGCGCTCACCCGTTTTATGAATGAATTTTCCAGCTTCAGGTTCATCAATCCATTCAAGCTGTTTAACAAGTACTAAAGGCGCTTCAGACCCGTCAGTTTCATTCGAAAATTCAAGAGCTTCATTATAAGTATGAAATGCGTAATAGTAGATTTCACCATCAAATTCATCTGGAGCACCTTGCCAAGGGCGACACCAAACACGATATTCTAGGACTTGATCATAGAAATAACCGCCGCCTGATTTTGTTTCCGCCGGATACTCTCCAATCCTATTCTCATCTATTGAATCAGGATACATAGACAATTCCTCAATGGAATATAACGTCATATGCAACAGCGGATAAGGTTTACCCTGTCCATCAACGGGTGAGCGACCCGTTACTGAAAAACCAATATGCTGGTAAAAAACTAATGCTTGCTCATTCTGCTCATTAACATCAACTTTTGTGGCTCCCAGTTCATGAATGGCATGTGTCGCTAGCATGGAACCAATACCTTTTCCGCGCGCGTCAGGTGAGATGAACAGCATTTCAATATTGCCATCATGTACCCCGCAGAATCCGAGTATTTCTCCATTGTCATTTTTAGCGCACTTTAAGTGAACGGCATCAAAATACTGTTCGAGGATCAGCGGCTTTAATTGTTGTAGATCTTCTTCTGCTAAAAAGTCATGGGTTGCTCTTACCGATGCTTCCCAAATATCGAGCAGACTAAGATGATCTGCTTTTTCTACCATCTCAATATTCATCATATAACTCTATTGAAGATTTAATGTCGCCTAAGCGGTGAATTAAAGTGGGTTAAAATGTGAAGCGGAAACGTACCAACATTTACGAATCCGCCTTTAAAAAGGATATGATTACGGACGGGATCCGCAGTAACCTTGTCGACAATTATGATAGAAAAGTTATGTTTTTCAAAATTTATCTGACATCGACACCTAATTTCTCATCGTCACCCATTATCTTTTTTGGGTTGTATTATGACGTGTTGTTAATGTTTTCTAATGAAAAATATACTTAAACTAATATCAGATAATAGAGCTTGTATTTACTGTGCTTACTTAAATATTCGTTTTGCTAAGCTTTGTCTAAACACGATTGGATCCTTGCGTAGAGTTTCGTAAAAGGCAAGGAAGGTTAGATATTTAGCAGACGACATTAACCAGTTCGCTAATAACGGAAAAATAACAAAGCAAAGAAAAATCCAGGTTTGTTTGTGTTCAAGAACTAATAAAAATAGTAAGTAACAAATGAGTTGAAAATAGACGTTTATTTTATTGATTTTAACTGCTCTAGGTCTACCTCGTATAATTAATACGTTTGGTATAACAATACTCAGGGTCATGATCACTATACTTGATGCGAAAAGGGTACCAAACTCTTCGTGTGTTAATTTACCGAATAGCGTTTCAATCGTAAGGAAAAGTAAAGGGCCGATAGCACCCGCACCAAACATAAGGAACATGATGACTGCAATACCAACGACAAACACGCCGATAGATAAGTCATGTTTCTCAAAAAAATTATCTGACATAGACTCTGAATTCCTTATAGCTGACTATTGTTAGGTTGTTGATTTTTCCACCTGCACGCCTTATTGCGAAGGCTAAATCTGGTACTTACTGTATTTTTACATTCTCGTAATATTAATCGAATGGGATATTAGTGGCATAAAGGAATCATAGGGAATATTCATAGTCTATAAAAACCACTTCGGCACCAATTGTATTTGGGTCAGCATCCAGAGCTTTGAATATTCGAATGGTATTGAGTTCATTCTGTAATCGCAGTGTGAGCAGTTTTTCTTTATTTGCTTGAAATGGAGAGCTTAGTAGGGCATTAGACATAATCATTTCCATTGATAATTTTAAAAATATCCTTATATGCGGCAACACAGTACTAAAATATTGAGCCAATTAATAGGTTATTGTAGAAGTTGCTTAATAAAATTATAAGAAAACGGGAGCCGAAGCTCCCGTTGTTTATCTTGCCTTTGGTAAATGATGATTGGTGATGTTACTCGGCCAGTAATCCGCGGCTACGCAGCAGCGGCTCTATGCCGGCTTCTTTACCGCGGAAGTTTTTATACATCAGCATAGGATCATCGCTGCCGCCTTTCGACAGAATATTATTACGGAAGGAGTCCGCAGTGGCCTTGTCGAAAATGCCGTTTTCTTTAAAGGCTTCGAAAGCATCCGCGCCTAAAATATCCGACCACAGGTAGCTGTAGTAGCCTGCTGAATAACCGCCCGCGAAAATATGCGAGAAGTAAGTGCTGCGATAGCGTGGGCTAATTTCTTCAATCAGTCCCATTGCCGCTAACGAGTCTGCTTCAAACTTGGCCGCATCCTTTGGCGTAGTGTCGGTTAGTGTGTGCCAATCTAAATCGAGCTTAGTGGCTGCCATGTATTCAACGGTGGCAAAGCCTTGGTTGAACTTACTGGCCGCTTGGATTTTCTGCACTAGCTCTTGCGGGATCACTTCGCCGGTTTTGTAGTGCTTGGCAAATTGGGCTAACACTTCTGGCTGAGTCATCCAGTTTTCATTCACTTGCGATGGGAACTCAACGTAATCGCGAGGTACGGCGGTGCCACCCTGTGAGCGATATTCCACGTTCGATAACATGCCGTGTAGGGCGTGGCCAAATTCGTGGAATAGGGTGCTGGCTTCATCGAAGGTCAGCAGCGCTGGCTCACTGCCCGCTGGGCGAGGGTAGTTCAATACGTTAACAATAATAGGTTTAGAATCAACGCCATTCATATGGTATTGCTTGCGGAAAGAGTTCATCCAAGCGCCGCCACGTTTGCTGTCGCGGGTGAAATAGTCACCCATAAAGATGGCCATCAGCTTGCCGTCTTTATCGTAAACTTCCCAAGTACGGACTTCTGCATTGTATTTGGGTAAGTCGGTACGCTCTTTAAAGGTCAAACCGTATAAACGATTAGCCGTGTAGAACACGCCTTTTAATGTACTGTCGAGTGAGAAATACGGGCGGGTTTGTTGCTCGTTAAAGCTGTACTTAGCGACACGAATTTTGTCAGCATAGTAATCCCAGTCCCACGCTTGCAGCTTAAATTTACCACCTTGTGCGTCAATCATGGCTTGCATATCAGCCACTTCGGTTTTGGCTTGGGCCAATGCCGCTGGCCATACTTTGTTGAGTAAGCCATAGACGTTTTCTGGCGTTTTAGCTGTGCGTTCTTCTAACACGAAATCCGCATGGGTTTTATAGCCCATCAGTTGAGCACGTTCAGCACGCAGGGCGGCAATCTTCGCGAGGATAATCTTGTTATCGTTGGCGTTATTGTTGTTACCGCGCTCGATATAACCTTTGTAGAGTTTTTCACGTAACTGGCGGTTATCGGCATAGGTTAAAAACGGCGTGATAGAAGGGCGAGAAGTGGTGAATACCCACTTGCCTTCATGGCCACGTTTTTTCGCGGTTTCAAAGGCGGTTGCAACCACATCAGCGGGTAAACCTGCGAGATCGGCTTTGCTATCAACCACTAATTCGAAGGCATTGGTTTCGGCTAATAGATTGTCACCAAAGGCTAAATTGAGTTTACCGATCTCTTCGTTCAATGCGCGCAGTTTGGTTTTATCTTGTTCGCTTAAGTTAGCGCCGCCACGGGTGAAAGATTTATAGGTATCTTCCAACAATTTGGCTTGGGCCGTGCTGAGTTTTAGGCTGTCTTTCGCGTCGTGAACGGCTTTGACTTTTTGAAACAGTTTGTCATTGAGCAGGATATCGTCTTCGGCGGACGATAACATAGGCGACACTTCTTTGGAGAGTGCTTGCAATGCTGGCGTAGTATCGGCGCCTGTCAGGTTAAAGAAGACATTAGAAACGCGCGTCACTAGATCGCCAGAAAACTCCATGGCTTCAATGGTATTGGCGAAGGTGGGTTTGGCTTTATTATCAACAATCGCTTGAATTTGTTCGTGTTGCTGAGCTACGCCCGCTTTAAAGGCTGGGAGGAAATGCTCTGGCTTGATCTTATCAAAGGCCGGAATTTCCATAAACGTATCATAGGGTTTGAAGAATGGATTGGTCGCATTCTGACTGATAATCTGCGCTGACACGGCATTGGGCGCTGCGCTTGCTTGAACACTGGCTTCGGGTTGTTGTGTGCTACATGCGCCCAAAGTTAAGGCTAAAGCGATGGCACTTAGCGTGAGCTTAGCCGTGCGGGCTTGCGGTTTAAGGGTTAGTCCCTTCATTATTTTTTCCCCGTTAGGTCGATTATTGTTATGGGTGATTGTTTGATGATGGCCATGGATTTCAGCAAATATTGAAGTCTACGCGCGGCTAAAACCATTAATTTATCTTAATGTGACTGTTTAACATGTATCGGACTAGGGGTTCCATCGATTTTGTGTTTAGTTTGTAACAAATGTTTTGTTTCAGGCTTTTAAGCAAAATAATATGGCAAACTGGCTGAGGATGTTATCGCGTCTCGGCGCTTTATTGGCAACATCATTGCTCAAGGCTGTAGTCGAAGATAATAGCCGCAAACACGTCGTAGATGACTGGTGTAAGCCACACCTTGCACTAAACCAGCTTAATCCATTTTCAACCGTCTCTTGCAGTACGGTCCTAAAACACGAATAACAATAATAGGATCTTCTATGTCTCAATCTGGTATTCAACATGCTCGCGTACGTCGAGCGTTATCCTTGGTATTACTGACTGCGTCCAGCTGGGTTATGCCGCAGTGCATTGAGGCGCCAGCGCCAGCAACAACAGCGACTAACACAATCGTCCCCCAGTTAAGCCCAAATGCACTAAAGGTCGCCGATTATGCGGTCGCAAAATACGATGCGGCTATGGTGCAGAGTTTGACTCAGTTGGTGAGTTTTAATACCCAAGCGGTTGAAGGGCAAACGCCAGATACCAATCCCGCCTTTGTGGGCTTTAAGTCGAGTTTAAAGCAACTCAGTCAGGAGCTCGGGTTAGATTATGCCGATCATGGTTATGTGGTATTGATTGGCTTAGATGCCAATTCGGCTGTGAACAATGAACCTAAAAAGTTAGGCATAGTCACCCACGGCGATGTGCAACCAGCTAATCCTGCTTTGTGGGCGCAGAGCCCTTATCTGCTTGATACTCAATCGGAACCGGGCAAACTGATTGGCCGCGGCACAGAGGACGACAAGGGCGCCATCGTTACCGCCATGTATGCGATGAAGGCGATTAAAGATAAACACATTAAGCGAGATAGACGCATTGAACTCTTGGTTTATCTTGCTGAAGAGTCCGACTGGGAACCACTGAAAACCTTTTTAGCCAGCTACACGCCAGCGGATATGAACATTACTATCGATGCCGAATACCCCGTGGTCACCGCCGAGAAAGGCTGGAGCAAGATTACCTTTACTGTACCCAATATTACGATCTCCAATATAGAAGCGAGAGCAGAGGCTTCAAACCAAACTCCCACGTTAACGGCTTTCTCTGGCGGCTATTTTGCCAGCCAAGTACCGCAGCAGGCCGAGGCGGAAATTGAGGCGGTTTCACCCGCATTACTGACAAAGTTACAGACCAGAGCCGCCGCGCAGCAGGGGATGAAATATCGTTTTGAAAACCATTGCGTCGATAAACAGTGCAACTTGCATATCTTTGCCGACGGTAAAGCCGCCCATTCATCCACTCCTGAAGATGGAGTGAATGCCGTGACGCATTTAGCGGCATTATTAAGTCCCGAGTTGAATGATGAGCCTTGGCCGCAAACCAGCGCCTCCTTAACTGTTGCCGCCATGGACGAGCTGGTGGGTTTAGGCATTTATGCCGAGCAGTTTGGTGACCTAGCCTATAAAGATGATTTTATGGGACCGCTGACCTTAGCCCCGACTGTGGTGGTGCAAACGCAGAAGGGCACAGAGGTGACCATTAACTTGCGCCGTCCTGTCGGCAAAACACCAGAGTTACTCGCTAAACAAGCCCGTGAAGCCCTAGCCCTGTGGCAGGAGAAACATCAAGTGCAACTTGCTGATATCGAAAGTTATTGGGGCGAGCCTATGGTGATGAAAGGTGCGCCGCAGCAACAAACCCTGCTCGACGTGTTTGCCCACTTCACTGGCATAGTCGACCCTAAACCCGTTGCGATCGGCGGCTCAACCAACAGTAAATTATTCCCCAATGCCTTAAGTTTTGGCCCAGCCATGCCGGGTGTGGAATACACTGGCCATACAGAAAAAGAGTTCATCACCCATAAGCAATTTATGCTGAACCTAAAAATGTATACCGCAGCGTTTATCGAACTATCGGCGGTTAAATAGGGATCTCTGTGAAAGTGATTTAGGGATGGCACAAAAGTGTTGAGTAGCAATAAAGTCTGTATCAAGTATTAAGCTAAGCATTAAGGGTTAATAGAACAATGGCGGTTAAATCTTAGATTTCCGCCATTCCAATTTGAAATGCTCAAAAGCTCAAAAGCTCAAAAGCTAGTGAGTTATATCGTCAGTTGTGCTGCATGAATTGTCATTGTTTCCCCAGTGACTCGCCCCCTTTCATTTAATAAGAAGTATCCCTGAGGGCTCTACTTAACATGCCGCCAACGGTCACTGTTGCAACAATGCTAATCCTCACTGCCCCTTTCGCTGTTCGTTTAGCTAAAAAGCTATTGCCCCAAAGCAAGACAACTGAGTTACGCAGCATTAATTGTCATTGTTTTCCCAGTGACACGCCGTAAACTCATCCCTGAGGGCTCGACGGCGACATCCATGTCGCCAACGGTCACTGTTGCAACAATGCCAATCCTCACTGACCCTTTCGCTGTTCGTTTAGCTAAAAAGCTATTGCCCCATTCCAAGTTAACGTTAATACTCAGTGCAGCTCACGATACTGAGTTTTGACGTACATAAACTAATGAACAGATAAAAGGCCTATCAGGGCCTTATTTGGTTCACTATTAGTATCTATCTCACTCTGTGAGTTTAAAAGGTGTATTCTGATTTAGTACTATATAATTCGCTGAGTTTTTTATATTATTGTAAATATAAGGTGTGACGATGAATCAATTGTTCTCTACTCTGACTACATCGACTTACGATTGGAGTATAGATTTTAAAACAAAGAAGGATTTTATAGCGGTAGCTAACGAAATCGGCTACACCTTCATATCTTCTAAAACGACTAATGAAGTATCGGAGTTTATAAAGAGAAAAGTAGTATCGTTATTAACTTCAAACGAATGTCCTTACGAAGATTACATCACGGTTTTCAACCAATTCTCGTATGATTTCTATTGTAACAATAAAAATCCCAATGAATTCAGATTTCTTGCTTACCTCAGATTCTTTTTAAATTTTCTAGATGGGTACACCATCAACGAACAAAAATGGATAGAGGCACATAAACTTATACAAAATTACATTTATATGGCTAATCATAATCATCCATATTTATCTTTAAATGAAAAAAACAAAATCGTATCAGAAGCAGTTAAAAGATTCAGACAAAAAGGAATCAAGGTTGATGTAATCGAAGGTAAAATTCACTTAAGCGATGAACAATTCAACAATGTTCTGCAAGGAATTGATTTTAGAGCAAAAAAACTGGGTGATAAACTTTATCAGGATATTCTTGCAAGAATTAAATCATGCTATAGAAAAAAACATGATAGATTTTACTTGAGGAAAGAGTTACATCCAACAAACTCTCAACCAGAGCCAAACATTCCTTTTGGTTACCTTTATAATCTGTCCATAAAAAATTTGAATACAGTAAAGAATCATCAAGCAAAAAAGCAAATATCAGAGATTATTGAGTTATCGAAAGATCTAATGACAATATTAGAGCTACAATGGTTAAATCCATACGAAAGCTTGCTTTCAGGCCAAGATATAATGCCTTATTTGCGAAAGAACTTATTGCACGATGAACTATTTACTGTTCATCAGTATAGTAATAGTAATGCCAGGAAAATAATCAATGGCATGTTCAATAAAAATCATAATGCCAAAATACCCAAAGACATAGATTTAAGCATTTGCATTGATATTTTTGACATAGTAAATACAACGTCGAGCATTGATATACAGTCCATAGAAAAAGCAGAATTATATTCTCACTTACTAGGAAGATATACAGAAAGTGAGATACAAAGCGCATTGAATGAACTGTGTATAGAAGAAAGTCAAGTGAATAAAGACTATCTAAATCCTTTCGATATGAACGCGATAAACTACTATGAAAAACCATTCATTAAAAATAATGATAAGATTATTTATTTAAACTCATATTTTCATAACGATGGATTTGTGTGGTTTTTGAGGGCTAAGCTGAAACATGAGTGTGCTAAAATAGGAATAGTAGGAAAAAAATTTAACGACTTACGTGGTGATATGTCAGAAGAATTTATAAAAAACCTATTAAATGCAAGAAAAATATCTCACAAATCTGGATTAAAATACAAAGTTAAAGGAAAAATTTTTCAAGATATTAGCTCAAATTCAAAAGATGGTGAATGTGACTTTATTATTGAAACTGAAGATAGAATCATCTTCATTGAAGAAAAATCTAAAGAATTGGACATTGAATCAAAAAGCGGAGATATCTTATCAGGACTGTGGGACTTAGCTTTATCACTGCTAAATTCTCAAGAGCAAATTTGTAGGCATGAATATTTACTTAGAAAACAAGGGAAAATTGAATTCGAGAATGGGTTCATTCTTGAACTGAAAGATAGAAAAGTTGAAAAAGTGTCTTTGACACTCTTCGATTTTTACAGTCTCGCAGATGTTAACAGTGTTAGAAGTATTCTGATATCATGCATCAATTCAACTATTAATAGTACTGATAACGACCCGAAAGTAACCGAGAAGATTGGAAAGATAAATAAAACATTTAGAAAACTACAAAATATTTACAAGAGTGATATCTTTAAAAACGAGTACATCAACCCAGACAATTCTCTCAATACACTAAACAGCCGATTCTTTAGCTCAAATCAACTAATTACAATGTTAGATCATTGCACAGGCAACGAAGATTTTCTCAGCATAATGAATAAAACTAAAGCTGTTGGTAACAACAGCCAAGACTGGTTTTTGATCTTCAACTACTTTGCAATAGATTTATATAAGAATAAAAATAAATAATAGATCTAAGCCGCTACACAGGGCGGCTATCAAAACTTGTAAGTGCTGAAGGGTTAAATGCCGCTTAATGAGAACTTCTAATCCAGTTGATAGGGCAGTTCTTGCCCAGCGGCAATATCCCTTTCTTACTCTCGTCATCCATTCTTAGCTGGCTAGAACAATGCACTTAACTTGTTTTGCCATACCTTAAATAATTCGAGAAAGACTAAATTAGCAATCACTGTAACTCATGTTTGTCCAAAAGCGTGCTGGGTATCTCCTTCATACAGACAGGTTACACTAGTGCCAAAAAGGTTAGTCATGGTGATTTGCGAGACGACTGTCCGCCCCATGGACGGGGCGGTCGAGCATCCAAGGACGGACTAGCTGCGTGTCGGAGAGCGAATGCCATGGCAA
>NZ_JAUOEQ010000058.1:0-15636 GCF_031931965.1 Shewanella sp. SP2S2-6
ACTCCAAGAGACTTTGCCGCATCGGCAACGCTATAACCTTGTTCTAGCACCATCAAGACAGCTTCATCTTTAAATGCCTGGTGATAACTCTTATGTGATTTCTTCAGACTCATATCGACCTCTTAATTTATTGACCATACTGTCTCAAAATTAACTGTCCGATGGGATTAGACCAGAACATCAAGCAGGTAATCTTTACTTACGCCTAGACTTTAGAACAATCCTTTCTACAGAGTATTTTGCGACCTATACCGGTCTGGATGGCTGATATTACCTATCTGCCACAGCAAAATCATGAAGTCTATTTAAGCTTGCTAACCGATGCCTAGTCACGAAAAATCGTGGGCTATCATGTTGATGATAATTTCAAAAAAGATAGTTGCTAACAGCGTACAAACAAGCACAAAGGCTGCTGCAAGATAAACCGCTGATACACCACTCAGATCGAGGAATACAATACTGCTTAAACGCTTATCAAGCGGTTCACAGTCATCATTGCGTGACATGCTCAATGGCAGACGGATAGGACTGCTATCAAAATGCGTTAGCAGAGCGAGTAAATGGCATATTGAATAACACATAAGCTAATAACGCTGCAGGAGGCGTGACAGATGGTGGCAGAAGCTGTCGCCATATATAATCAATGACGGCCCCATTTGGCCTTAAAATACAAAACGCCCGATGAGCTTCATCAGGCGTTTTAGGTAGAAATAAGTGTCAACTTATTTCAGGAATAGACAGTGCTAACTCTTAAAACTTTTGGTTGACACTTAAGAACCAACTACGACCAAATAATCGATATGTACTTTCATCAGTATTACCATTGAAAGCCGTTTCAATATATGGAGGTTTTTCGTTAGTAATGTTAGTTACACCTACGGACAATGTGGTGTTAGTTGGTAAAACGTAACTAGCTGTAACATCGTGATACATAACACTCGGAACCTCAAACTCATATCCTTTACCAACAACATCAACGTAAGTTAATGTGTCATATGTCATGCTTGAAATATAATTAGTACGATAAGTTACACTTAAGTCTTCCCATTTATAATTAGCACTGAAATTCCACTTATCTTCAGCATAAGAAGTATCGTTTACAAATGTACCGGCAACATCACCAAAAGCATACTCATAAGCAAAACTACCATCAGCCTGTTCAGTCGCTACAAATGAATTTTCGCCACGCTCTAAGAAATGAGTCCAAACAAAATTAAGTTTAAAATCACCTATAGATGTTTCAAAACCATAATCAGCTTCAAAATCAACCCCTTTCGCAGTCATTCGTGCTAGGTTAATATTTCGTCCATCAACATATGAAAGATTACCATCAGGCCCACGATTGACGCTATTACACATTTCATCTAAGTTGCCTAAATAACAACCATCAATAGAATCTGAAGGGTCAATAGAGGTGATAACGTTATCTATATCAACAGCCCAGTAATCTAAAGTTAAACCTAATCCTTCAATAAAGTCAGGAGAATAAGCAACTCCTACAGTTAAAGTATCACCTTCCTCAGGCTTCAAATCAGGATTACCACCAACCTTAGCCAACTGTTGCGACTGGTCATTATCAACTCCACCAGATGGTACTCCATCTGCAACACATCTAGCTTGAGATTCTGCACTTAGATCAGCCCAATTAGATGTACGACATGGATCAGTAGCTGATGCAAATGAATCATTAGCTGGTCCATATAATTCACCAATATCTGGCGCTCTGAATACTGTTCCATATGTGGAGCGGGCTAACAGACCATCAAATATAGTCCACTCAAGACCAGTTTGATATGTTGTTGAACCGCCAAAGGTATCAAAATTATCATAACGAATTCCTACAGGAATTTCTAAGCGCTCTACGCCAGGTAATCCTTCGACAACAGGAATACGAAATTCTGCAAATAATGAGTTAACATAGAACGAACCATTTGTTCCTTTAGATTTATTCCCTGAAACCTGACTCATAAATTTGCCAGAGTCTACGTTGGCTTCAGCTTTTTCACCACGATATTCATAACCAAAACCGGCACTTACAGATCCAGCTGGTAAATCAAATAACTCTCCGCCTAAAAACGCTGTAAAGGTTTCTAATTTATAATTTGAAGAGTCGACTAGTGGAGCTGTTATATAATCAAGCATATCAGACGTAATACTACCTGCACCACCAAATAAATTTAGTGGTACACAACCGTTAATGACATTGCCAGCAGTACCGCATACAACATTACCATCTGCATCCTTAAATGATGGTCCCAAAGCTTTTGCTAAATTAGGGCCGTATAATTGACCAAAATCATTATCTGTTCGTTGTGAATAGCCATAGTTATAGTTAACATCTAATGACCACACGTCATTCAGTGTAATATCAGCACCAATTACTTGTTGTGCACGAAGAATATCTTGTTCAAATGAGCGACCACCTTCAAGCATACGACGACGAGCTTGTTTTACATCCTCACCAAAAGGATTGTAATAGTTATCTTTCGATACTCCATTGTAAGAAAACCCTGTTACAGGATCAATTACAGTAAAACCTGGATCTGTACCCGTATTATATGGAACTGCAGCTAACTCTTGTCTTGATTCACGCTTATTAATGCGAGTTTCTGAATAAATGGTTACATTATCATTAAGTTCAAAACTACCATCAATATAAAAGTTTAATTTTTCATATGGAGTTTGAAGGTAGTTAACAGGATTATAGTTGTAAGTATCTTTAGAACCATCATAGCGTCTCATATCGTTTAGTGTCGCTAGATCACTGGCTGATTGATCACCATTGTCACGACATTTTCCATTCGTATATGAACCTGGTTTCCCGAATAAAAAGAAATTACCGCATGGAATAATAGAACTACCAGCATCGAAGGCGTTTGCACCATCTTGTCCTGGAGGAATCAAACCATTAGCTTGGAAACTATCAGGATCCTCAACGTTCCATGGATGCTGAAAAAAATCAACATCAGTTACATCACCCTGATAAATTTCTTTCTGTTTGACATAGTCAACGTTAAATACTAAGTGCCCAGTATCAAACTTTTTCCCAGCAATTAAACTGAAACTTGTTTGCTCACCAGCATCAACATCAAAGTTTTGCTTTGTTTGAGCAGTGAACTCTAGCCCATCGAAATTACGTTTAGTAATAATGTTGACTACACCCGCAACAGCATCAGCACCATAGGTTGCCGAAGCTCCATCTTTTAAAATTTCAA
Source organism: Shewanella sp. SP2S2-6 (assembly GCF_031931965.1). NCBI lineage: Bacteria > Pseudomonadati > Pseudomonadota > Gammaproteobacteria > Alteromonadales > Shewanellaceae > Shewanella > Shewanella sp. SP2S2-6. The sequence goes on from NZ_JAUOEQ010000058.1 coordinate 3,216, forward strand.
CACGCTCAATCATAGACGCAGGAATATTCTGCATATCATTAGAAACCGGACGGCGTCCATTTACTAGCAATAAGGTACGTGATGATCCTAAACCTCTTAGTTCAACAAAAGCGCTACCATCTCCCCCGTTATTTGTAGTAGTAGCGACTGGAGAACCGGACATAACGGAACTAGATTGCAAAAATTCACCAACATCCTGAATACCTAAGCTGGTTAATTGCTCGGAAGTAATAGTCGTTACTGGCGTCGCATTTTCCATATCTGTTCGTTTTAAACGTGAACCTGTAACCTCAATACGCTCAACTTTTGCTCCATCCTCAGCTGCCAAAACTGTAGGAGCATTTAATGTCGCAGCCGCTAAACCGCCAAGCAGAGCGTAACGCACTGAGCTAGATAATAAATTGTTCTTGTACATTGTCTATCTCCCTTGATAAATCATGTTTTTCTTATATTTTGCATCTACATTTATGTATAGATAACGTAAATTGCTTTACTGCAACCTTGGTTGCCAATACGTCAACTTCAAGAGCAATAAAATCACATATAAAACACTAAATCAACAAATAACAAACAAATGACACATTATTACTCTAATAAAGATTCATGAGGATGAGAGAGTGGTGATTATTTATACAGAAAGTGATTATAGGAATGGAGATGGCACAACTAAGATCAGAATTGACGTGAGATTGTAATGAGAGAAAATGCTAAAACTTAAACTATTCAAGACGGTATCATTGATTTTAAATACCTTTGCTAATGAATAAGCCCAAAGTTTTACACTTTGGGCTTTGAAGCAACACTTACAACTGGCACAATTCTAAACACTTAAACTTTTGTAATATACAAGGAAGAACTTAAAGCGTGTAACGGATACCGATTGCTACGCCATCAGATTCAGAAAGTGCCATTCTGGCTTCTTGATCTTTATCTGCGCTGGTGAAATCGCTGTAATCTTTACGTGCTTCTATGTACAGAACTGTGTTTGGATCCCATACAAAATGCAATCCGACCACGACAAACTGACGTTTAAATTCATCGTTTGGATCGGCATTGAAGTTAGGCTGGATGACATAGTCTTTACCCGCATCAAGCACGTTGTAAGAAATGAATGGACGCAGGCCATTGTCAAACTTGTAAGAAACTAAACTTTCAATACCATAGGCATCTTTGATCAAACGACCAATATTGTCAGTGTCATGGTTTTCTTGTCTGTTGAAGTTCGCTGCGGCATATAAACCATCGTTATCGAAGTTACCCCAAGTGATACCAGCACCGTAGATAAGATCAACCGCTGTAGTTTGTTCGCCGTTACCAAAACTCACATCAAACTCACCACGGTTTACACCCGCAGTTAACGTCAACATATCAGTGGCTTTATAAGTCAGCGCGCCACCATAGGTGTAGTTGTACTCAACTTGTTGAGCCGCTTTATCACCGCTTTCCCAGTTCGCTTGACACTGAGCTTGGCTGATATCATCCGTAGTATCACAGGTATAGAAGCTGCTGTTTTTTAACTGCGCTTGAACTGCGAAGCTAACATCGCCAAAGGCATTGCGATACTGGACCGTTTTATCACCACGACCCACACCGTTTACCGCGCCGTCATCTTTGTTATAAGTGTAAACACCTGCAGTGTTGCCGTCCCACACAAAACCGTAGTTAGTGTTGTAAACGACATCGTACCAAGCACCCCACTGCTTACCGATAGTCAGTGTTCCATAAGTGTCGTGGGACAGACCTGCGTAACCTAAACGGTTATAGAAGAACTCTTCTTGAACAGATTCGAAGCGATTGTTATAGACAATATCGCTATTACCAACTGGGTTTACACCCCACTCTAATTTAGCAAAGGCTTTCCAACCGTCAGTCAACTCACGATTAAAACCAAAATTAATGCGAGATGCGCCGTTAACAACCTCTGTTTCCCCTTGAGTGTTGATCACGCGTGCATCAATAAAACCACCGATTTCTACGGCATTTTTATTATCTTTATAGATCTCGATAGCCGAGACTGATGGTACTAAAAACATTGCTGCAAGCGCAGTTGCTACTAACGTCTTGTTCATTTGGTGCTTAACCTTTTTTGTTTATGTTCTGTCAACGTCATTCCGTTGTTATATTTCCTTACAATTTCCACTTAAAGGGTAGCAAATTTTCAATATCCCCTCAAAGCGAAACCTAAAGAATATGTCGATTAACATCACAAAAACAAACCAGTTAACCTCTACAAAACAGGTTAAAACGCTACATTCGCCACTTATGGCAACACATAAAAAACATTAAAAACACTATATTAACAGCAACTGCTTTGACGCAATATCCATGTAGTTTAATTTCATTATCGAAAATACCGGCTCTGCAATAGGGCCAATTTGCTTATCAATGTAGTATTGGTAATCAATTGGTGACGTTCTGTACAGTAAGGGTTCCGGTCCATTTACAGTAATCAGGTAATCAATTTGCGCCCCACGCTTGCCAAAAGTGGTGTCACCTGTTATGTCGCATAGTTGCTGGGCAACTTTAACATGTGGTGAAGATTTAGCCGTGTAATCTTCGATATTGCGCCGCATACGTTTACGAAATACCAAATCATTATCCAACTGACCATCAAGCAGTTTTTCAAACACGCTGGCTAAATAAACACTGATATCCCTTTGGTTAAACATTCGCTCATAGAGTGACTCTTGGACTTTGCGCGCTAAGGGGCTCCAATCACTGCGCACTTGTTCCATACCTTTAAAGGTGAGCTCAAGTTCATCGTTCGCATTGCGCCACGCGCCAACATAACGTTTTTTACTGCCTTCTAATGAGCCTCTTAAAGTTGGCATAAAGAACTGCTCGTAATGCCGCTCAAACTGTAACTCGAGAAAACTCTCAACTTGGTGATCAGCACAGATCTTAGCCTGCCACTTCGCATTGATATCTTGCGCCAGACTGTTACCCAAGGCGTTAATGTCTGAGAGATCAGGCTCGCTGCCAAGCCAGACAAAGGTCGAATCCGTATCGCCATAAATCACTTGATAGCCCATCTCTTCTATCCATGCACGGGTTTGTTTCATGATTTGATGGCCACGCATCGTGATCGAACTTGCCAACTTGGCATCATGAAACACGCAGCCTTGAGAGCCTAAAACCCCATACAACGAGTTCATGATAATTTTTATCGCTTGGGATAACGGCGCATTGTGCTCACGCTTGGCCTTTTCGCGCTGCTCAGATAAGGTTTGAATTAGCTTAGGTAAAATAGGCTGTTGCCGACTGAAACGGCCGCCGAGAAACCCCGCAACACATTCAGACTCCGGCAACTGCAAGCCTTCAATCAATCCCTTAGGATCGATCAAAAAGGTGCGAATAATGGAGGGATACAGACTTTTAAAATCGAACACTAAGACGTGTTTATACAGACCCGGCACAGAATCCATCACATATCCGCCAGGACTTTCAATGCCATCACTGGCAGGCTCTGCTGGAGCGACATAACCCGCTCGATGTAAATGCGGTAAATACAAATGATTAAACGCCGCCACCGAAGCCCCTACTCGCCCAAGTTCTAAACCTGTCAGTTCGGCACGCGCGAGGGCAAAATCCCACAATTGAGTGTGAGTAAAAATATCCCACACTAGGCGGCTATCGGTAAGATTGTAATGGGCTAAGGCTTGTTTATCGGTCTTAAACAGCAGGTCAATTTCTTCAACGCGATTATCGACGTTATGAATGGCCTTGCCTTCACCTAATAATTGTCGCGACACAAATTCAAGCGAGAAACGCTCAAAGTGATAAAAAGCGGCTTTAAGCCAATCGATACCATCGAGTACCACACGGCCCGGTAAAACTAAGGTTTCTGGGCGAAACTTATTGTCAACTTTCCAATCGAGCTTAGCACCGCCGCGGCCAATGGTGAGCGGAATACGGTTTAATAATGCACGGCGTGACAGTAGCGCGAGATCGAAGCTCACCACTGACCAACCGATAATAAAGTCAGGATCAAACTCATGGAACCACGCGATTAATCGATGGATCAGCGCAGCTTCATCGGCTACCCATTCCATATATTCGGGGGAGTTTGATTCAGCTTCGCCCACCATGATCACTTTTTCATAAGTCTGCTTGAGGCTGCCTTGCCCCTCGGCTTGGCTACTGTCTTGACCATATAGCGCAACCGAATAGAGTAAACCCTCAAAGCTGCATTCAAAATCCAGTGAAATACAGCGCAAATGTACAGCCGTTAAAGGGGCAATACTCTTAGCCCGCTCGGCGATAAACACGGGCAGTGAGTTAGCCACAAGACTGTCGCTAGTCGGCGCGTGTATGTTACTCGTCGCAGAGAAATGCCCTAAAAATGCCACATCTAGCGCCACAAACCGCTCGATTAAATAACGCTGTTCAGGGCGAATATCGGCTTCAAATAAGGGGATGTCGGCATCTTTTGCGATGCGCTGTAAGGTACGTAAGCTGTTGCTCGATTTAGCATAAACTCCACTGACTGCGCCGCCTTTAAAGCTTTTGAGCGCTAACGGCACAAACCGCAATGCTTGACCCGGCGTTTGCAACTGCAAAGCCGTGACATCAGTTTGATGACAAAAACAAATGTGTTCAGTACCTTGCACTTCCACCAGCACAGGGCCTTGGGCGGTCGCAAGGTAATACTGCAATACTAAATTCCCATGACGATGAATCGCATGGCGTGTTAAGACTCGACCTTGTACACTAACGGCCGCGGCAGCCTCTGGCTTCATCGCATGGGTTCCCAAATCGCATAGCTTGTCAATTTAGATTGTTCCTCAATTTAAATGCCGCCAAATGGCAGAAAAGTTTCTTAGGCTATGCAATCACTGTTATTATGTACAGCATTAATTCGATAAAGTAGTGACGCATGTTACCTGACAATGTAAAAACCCAGATCCGCGCCATCTATAAAGATATCGCTACCGCCTTGCCTCATTTTAGGCCGCGCCGCGAACAAAACTATATGGTGGCGGAAATCTCTAAGACCCTCGCCGGCGACTATGACAAAGATAGACGCATTATCGTGGTCGAAGCAGGGACAGGTATCGGTAAATCATTGTCTTATATTCTCGGTACCATTCCACTGGCATTAGCGAGCAAGAAAAAAGTCTGTATCGCCACCGCGACCGTCGCCCTGCAAGAACAGTTACTGCATAAAGACTTGCCCTTCTTCCTTGAGCAATCTGGCTTAAATTTCCGCTTTGGCTTAGTCAAAGGTCGACAACGTTATGTGTGTCTATCGAAACTGGCGATGCTCATCGGTGACGACAACAGTACACAAATGGCCATGTGGCAAACTAAGCCTGACAACAGCCAAGTAGCTATGATGCATGGCCTGTTAAAAGACTATAACGAAGGTCGCTGGAATGGCGAAATCGATACCTTAGTCGTACCGCTGCCCGATCACCTGTGGCAACAAATCGCCTGCGACAAACACAGCTGTCATCGTCAAGTCGCCAGCCACAGAAATTGCCCGTTCCATAAAGCCCGCGAAGATGTCGATACTTGGGACGTACTTATCGCCAACCACAGCTTGTTATTCGCCGACTTAGAGCTCGGCGGCGGCGTCATATTGCCCGATCCCGAAGACGTGTTTTATGTTATCGATGAGGCACATCACTTACCGATTGTGGCGCGGGATTTCTCCAGTGCTCAGGCCACGCTGAGGGGCGCATGCGACTGGCTCGAAAAAATTGCTAAAACCTGCGCTAAGTTACAAAACCAAATAAAGAGCAACAATATCATCGCCCCCGCGCAGGCAATGCAAGATCATTTAGGCGATCTTATCAGTCAGCTCAATCAAGTGGCCCACTATTGCGACACCCAAACTAAGCACTTTGCTAATCCTGAAAACCGTCTGCGTTTTGAGCACGGCAAACTGCCGGACTCATTACTCATTCTGGCTGAAAACCTTGCAGTGACCTCTAATCTTGCCCTCAAACAGTTTAATAAAATGCTGTCACTGCTAGCAGAAGCGATTAAAGATGGCGACATTCCTAAACATCAATCCGAAGCACTGTTAGCCGAAACCGGTTTTATGCTGCAAAGGCTCGAAAATCTACAAAAATTGTGGAGGATGATGGCCAAGGAAGATAAACATAAAGGTGCGCCTATGGCGCGCTGGGTGGAGCTCATTACAGGTAAACAAGTGGATTATCTGTTTAGCGCCTCGCCTATCGAAGTCGGCTTTATGCTGGAATCCATGCTGTGGCAAAAAGCTGCGGGGGTAGTCTTATGCAGCGCCACACTGCGAGCACTCAATAACTTCGACCATTTTGTGCATCAAGTCGGTTTGTCACTCAACGATGGCAGCCGTTATTTAGCCTTACAATCGCCCTTCGATTACCCCAATAATGCGACACTTTATTTACCAAAAATGCGCACTGAGCCGACGGACGATGCCTATACGGCAGAACTTGCCGAGCAAATCATTACTCTGATTGAAGGAGAAATGGCCACCTTAGTGTTATTCGCCTCCTACTGGCAGATGGAAAAAGTAGTTGAATTACTTGAAGGTAAACTCACCACAGAGCTGCTTATTCAAGGCAATGCGCCACGGCAACAGTTGTTAGAGAATCATAAAGCTAAGTGCGATAAAGGCGAACCGAGCATATTGTTCGGCACCGGCAGTTTCTCCGAAGGCCTCGACTTACCCGGCGATTATCTGACGAACTTGATCGTCACTAAACTGCCCTTTGCGGTGCCAACCTCACCCGTTGAACAAGCCCATGCGGAATATGTCAAAGTCAAAGGCGGCAATCCCTTCTTACAACTGACTATCCCAGATGCTTCACGTAAGCTTATTCAAAGTTGTGGTAGATTACTGCGTAAAGAGCAAGATTATGGCCGAGTCACCATTTTAGATAGGCGGTTAGTTACTAAACGCTATGGCAAGTCCTTGCTGGACGCCTTACCGCCCTTTAGACGTGTCATAGAGTAGGATTAAAATTTGGAATTGTTACTCGAGCCCAGTCATTGGGCCCTGTTGGCAGTTATAGGTCTTATCGCTGGGTTCATCGATGCTGTTGTTGGCGGCGGTGGCCTATTGTCGATCCCCGCACTGTTAACCTTAGGCATTGCACCGCACACAGTACTAGGTACCAATAAGTTAGCCGCCAGTTTTGGCTCTTCAATGGCGGCTTGGACCTATTATCGTCAGCACCTTTTTAAACCCTCGTTTTGGTACATGGCCTTTATTGCCACCTTTATTGGTGCCGTATTGGGCAGTTTCTTAGTCTATTTAGTCGATACCCAATGGCTCGAAAAAGCCCTGCCGCTGCTGATCATTGGCATTGCCATTTACAGTTTAGTCAGCCCCAATGCGATATCGGACGTTAACTGCCAAGCCCCAAGCAGCAAACCACCTGCCAAGCAACAATGGCTACAGGGACTCGCTTTAGGCACTTATGATGGTTTTGCCGGCCCAGGCATAGGCGCATTTTGGACTGTCACATCCGGCTCTTTATACAAGCTGCCTCTACTACACAGTTGCGGCCTCGCCCGCGCAATGACCTTTACCAGCAACTTGACCGCATTGACTATCTTTGGCTGGCTTGGACAGGTAGAGTGGCAAATAGGTTTGTGGATGGGATTGTGCATGATGTTAGGCTCATTTATCGGCGCCCGCTGCGCGATTAAATTTGGCATGCCCTTTATTCGTCCACTGTTTATTTTGATCGTGCTAATGATTGCAGCGAATTTGGCATGGAGCGCATGGTTGTGAACACCCAACAATTACTGGTGATGCTGAAAAATCAGCTCAAAGCGCTAGAGCAAGAAGTACTGCAGCACGATAATCGACTCGCGCCGCCGCAGCGCAAACTCCTGCAAGAAACGGAGCGCTTTAATCACTCGCTGTTTGTCCAACACGGCGCCCAACTCGGCCCCTGTATTGAACAAATTCGTAGCAGCATTATACAGCTCGAAAAACAAATTAAGCTCAAACTCGCCCCCCAGACGATTGTCCTCAGCTGCGAGCGGATCCAAGACAGATTCACCGCCGTCAAACGGGCCTTGCTAACGACTTCTATCGACATTAAGTCTAAAACTCAACAGCGTGCCAGTAGTCGCGCCCGTTTTGCCGAGCGTCAGAATCAGTCTCACCAAGCCAGCGGTTTCGATTGGATCGCCAATAACGTGATGCAAAATAGTCACGAGATCTATGAAGAATTGAACAAACACCTAAATTGGGCGAAAAAATTTGAACAAAAAATTGAAGAAATGGAATCAAAACTTGAAAACTGTCATAGTGCTGACAAAATAAAATTGCAAAATGACATCCTTTTGATGCATCGTCGTCTAGGAAAATGCAGGCAAGCTATTAGTTATATAGAAGATCGCATTCAAATATTCGAACGTCCGTATCAGAGTAATAATCGTTAAGGAGTAACAATTGAAATCACTTTTGCCAATCAGCAGCCTGCTAGTATTACTCGGTTCTGCTTCAGCCTTCGCCGCAGATCTCAACATTCCGATGTCATTTGAGTACCTTGCACTCGATGGTAAAAAAGTCGAGTCTAGCGTGTTCAATCATAAAAGCAGCTTAGAATTGACACCTGGCACGCATAAAATCGCCATTCGTTACCATGAGATGGTAGAAGACGATTTTAGCGATAGCCAAACCTTTGTTAAATCAGCCCCTTTCATCGTGACCTTAGACGTTGATGGCGACTATCAATATTACCTCCAAGCCGCCGAAGGCAAAGTCGTCAAAAAGCCAAAAGTTTACGCGCAAAACCCACAAATCAAATTGACCCGTAGCGACAAAGGCAACGTCAATTTCCAAGTGGTGAATACCAATTTAGAAGAAGAAAGCTTTGTCTCTCGCCTTTTCAGTGGTAATCAAGCTGTTGACGTATCGGGAACTGCCGCAGCAGCAACCGGTGCTGCAGGCGCAGTAGTAGCCGGTGCTGCAGGCGCAGTAGTAGCCGTTGCACCAGCACCCGTGGCAACATCGGCGACCGTTAGCGCGACTTCACTCACTGCCCCCGTAGACACCTCTAAAGCAACAGCCGCTAATCCACAACAAATGTTGCAATACTGGTGGCTACAAGCGGATGAGAAAACGCGTAAAGAATTTATGAGCTGGGCAATTTCACAGCTATAACGACTTGAGATAACGAGGTTTAGTCAATATTGACTCTGATCCCACTGGTTTATCACGCCAGCTATTCCAAGCTGGCGCTTCCTCCTCACCACAGATTCCCCACGACCAAGTACGCGCATCTACGGCAGTACTTACTCGAGAATCAGCTTGCCACACCAGCCCAGTTCCACACGCCAACGGCGATGACAGCGCAAGATGTAATGCAAGTACATCAACGCGAATACGTAGAGCAGTTTATCGCGGGCACGTTGCCAACAGCGGCGCTCAGGCGGATTGGTTTTCCGTGGAGTGAAGCCTTAGTCGAGCGCACCTTGCATTCTGTGGCAGGCACCACTCTCACAGCTTCATTGGCCATAACTCAGGGTATTGGCCTGCACCTAACGGGTGGCTATCATCACGCCCATTACGATTTTGGCAGTGGCTATTGTATTTTCAACGACCTTATCCTCGCGGCCAGAAATGCAATCGCGAGCCAGCAAGTGCACAAGGTACTGATTTTTGATTGCGATGTGCATCAAGGTGACGGTAGTGCAACACTCAGCCAGCGACATCAAGGGATCATAAGTTGCTCGATTCACTGCAAAGAAAACTTCCCGAGTCGTAAGCAGCATTCCCACCATGATATTGAGCTAACCAAAGGCAGCGATGACAATCTGTATCTCGAAACCGTGGAGCAAACACTCGCCCTACTCATCCGCATCCATCAGCCAGATCTCATTCTTTATGATGCTGGGGTCGATATCCATCAAAATGATGATCTCGGCTTGCTCAATATCAGTCAAGAAGGGCTGTTCAGACGGGATTTAACTGTGTTATCAATGGCAAAATCGGAAAATATTCCAATTGCTGCCGTGATAGGCGGCGGCTACAGCAGAGACGCACTACAATTAAGCCAAAGACACAGCCAACTTTTTATTGCGGCAAACCATTTGTGGTAGCAAACTCAATGAAAACCGTCATGGAGCATAACGATGCAACTCGAAATCCGTAATTACTACGAAGTTCTTTTAATGGAAATATTGTCAGATGAAGGACTTATGGACGAGCTTCCTGAAGACTATCTCGCCGACTTATGTTGTGTGACCTTAAATCAACTGCCTGTGCGCTACATACGCCACCTCGTCGATACCTACTTCTTTGAAGACTATAACGAGCTGCAAGAATTAAAGCGTGAGATCCAGACCGCACTCGAAAAGTCCCGCGCATTCCTTAAACAAAATCTGCAAAAAAGATTACAGGAAGAAGCCGAAGCCAATCGTTAATCTCGCAAAAGGCTGACTGATGAGAGATTGTAGCCAGTGCAGTGGCAGGAAAGAGACAAACAATGGATTATCGTATTGCGTAAAGTATTCACGCTAGAAAGGATCAAAGGAAGAAAACAGAAATAGTCAGTTCGTTAGGATGTTGAATTGGACAAATTGATTAGAATAGAAACTGAATAAATAAGTAAAGGGATAAAACAGAGGGGATAATCGAATTGGAGGTTCCCCTAGAGCCGACACCCCGGCACACGAGTCGCTTGCTGCGGTTGCTCCCTTCCGGGCCTGGCCGAGTTCACAAGTTATCATTGCGGGGGGACCCTAGGGTCACCATAACTTCGAGCATTGCTTTGAAAGATATAAACCAAAGTGCTTGCTTGAACGCCGAGGATTATCCCCCATGCCTCCTATGGGATCAAGCGCTAATCGACAAGATCTCTTAATATCCCGCCTAACTGCACAATCTATAAGCAAGTGAAGTGGTTGAAATGATAAAAGCCTGCAAATGCAGACTTTTATAGACATTTCCCTGAGTTTCACTGTGTCAAACTTGGTATAAAGAAAATCCAACAAGAGTAAAACTCAATACATAATGACGCTCAATCATCGCCTGAGATAATTACAACTTAATCAAATGACGATTCTGCTCAATCAACTTAGCCCCAACACCCGAGACATTGGCTAAATCATCAATTGCATTGAACTTACCATTTTTGGTTCGGTAATCGACAATCGCTTGCGCCTTAGCGGCACCTATCCCTTTTAGCACTTGTAACTGCTCGGCTGAAGCCGTATTGATGTTGACTTGAGCAGCATCCGGCATAGCTTTCTTCGCATCCGATGCCATATCGCTCGCCTCGGTTTTAGCCTGAGTCTGCATTTTAGCGGCGGCTTTAGTCGGGGTGTCTGCGGCGATTGCTGGCATTGCCAAAAAAGCCGTTAATGCCATGCCGCTCATAATAGCGGGTATACATTTGGTGATGTTCATAACTCTTCCTCTATTCCATGAATTGCGGCCTCTCTTCCTACTTCCGTGGCCTCAAATCAAAAATAGTCCATGCTGTTATGAAATACCAAATCGGCGCCACAAATATTCACCCTAGCTAAACTTCATCTCTTAAGCCGATAAACCTAGACCTAACCATAGAAAAAGGGATACTAAATCGCATCCCTTTTATCATTCAAATGTCCCGTCCTGAAATACGTTGACATAAAGAGGACTTCTTTATGACAACATCAATTAACTCAAACCGTAAGCGCACACAACGAGATTACACCTTAGCCTTTAAATTAGGCGTTGTAGAGCGTGTTGAAAAAGGCGAAATGACGTACAAACAAGCCCAAGCCCGTTTTGGCATTCAAGGCCGTTCAACGGTACTCGTTTGGCTTAGAAAACATGGTAGACTCGATTGGTCGAAACCTTTTCAGCATCCCCTTATGCCTAAGTCAAAAGAAACCCCTGCCGAAACGATCAAGCGCCTTGAACGTGAGTTAGCAGAAGAGAAACTGCGTAACAAAATCCTCAATGGCATGGTTGATATCATGGACAATGAATATGGAGCTGGCCTCAGAAAAAAGTACTTATCCGGTACGTCTGGCAAGCAAAAGGCAACGGAGAAATAAACCTCGCAGCCGCATGTCGTGCTGCGGGTATGTCGAGGCAAGGTATTTATCAGGCAGTTGCTCGAATGGAAAGTCGTAGAGCTGAGCTATCGGTCATCAAAGACTGGGTCCAGTACTGGCGTAAATATATGCCAAGGTTAGGGGCCCGTAAGCTCTACACGTTGATAAAATCCAGGCTGGTTGAGCACGATATTAAACTTGGGCGAGATGGGTTCTTTACCTATTTGAGAAGTGAAGGTTTGCTAGTTAAACCGAAGAAAAGCTACACAAAAACCACGTTCAGCAAACACTGGATGAAGAAGCATCCTAATTTGCTGAAAGAGGAAGGACTGCATGATGCAGGGCATGTACTGGTCAGCGATATCACCTATCTTGAGTCAGACCAAGGTGTGCACTACCTGTCACTGGTTACCGATGCGAGTTC
>NZ_JAUOEQ010000059.1:0-15558 GCF_031931965.1 Shewanella sp. SP2S2-6
TGAGGCTTAATACGTTCAAATTTAGCTTTTGCCACGATATATTCCTTTCTTTTCAGAATAGTCCAGTCAGTGCTGGACCATAATAACATTTATGTCGTAACTGGATATTAGCTACGAGATTCAATAATCGCTTTTGCAATGTTTTGCGGTGCATCAGAGTACTTCAAGAACTCCATAGAGTATGAAGCGCGACCCTGAGTAGCAGAGCGCAAATCAGTTGCGTAACCAAACATTTCAGAAAGAGGCACTACAGCATGGACTATTTTGATGCCACCAAAGCCATCATCCATCCCCTCAATCAAGCCACGACGACGGTTTAAATCACCAACGACGTCACCCATATAATTTTCAGGGGTAGTTACTTCAACTTTCATGCAAGGTTCGAGCAACGCAGGGTTTGCTTCAAGCGCACCCTTTTTGAAGCCCATAGAACCTGCAATTTTGAACGCCATTTCATTCGAGTCCACATCATGATATGAACCGTCGAATAGAGTGACCTTCACGTCCAACACAGGGAAGCCAGCGAGAACGCCATTCTTCATCTGTTCTTGGATACCTTTATCAACCGCAGGAATGAATTCACGAGGAATCACACCTCCCACAACTGCATTGACAAATTCGTAACCAGCGCCTTCTTCATTAGGCTCTAGTTTTAACCAAACGTGACCGAATTGTCCACGACCACCTGATTGGCGTACAAATTTACCTTCAGCTTCTACTGACGCTCGGATAGTTTCGCGGTACGCCACTTGTGGCTTACCTACGTTACATTCAACACCAAATTCGCGACGCATACGGTCAACGATGATGTCTAAGTGTAACTCACCCATACCCGAAATCAGAGTTTGTGACGATTCTTCGTCAGTTTCAACTCGGAATGATGGATCTTCCGCTGCAAGCTTTTGCAACGCGATACCCATTTTATCCTGGTCGGCTTTTGACTTAGGCTCAACGGCAATGGTAATTACTGGCTCTGGGAACTCCATACGTTCCAAGATCACTCTATGATCGTTATCACAAAGCGTGTCCCCCGTAGTCACCTCTTTTAGACCAATAGCCGCTGCGATATCACCGGCACGCACTTCTTTCAGTTCAGTGCGATCGTTTGCATGCATTTGCACCATACGACCTACGCGTTCACGCTTCTGTTTAACAGAGTTGTAAACACCTGAACCTGATTCTAGTACGCCTGAGTACACGCGAATAAAGGTCAAAGTTCCTACGAATGGATCTGTAGCAATCTTAAATGCCAATGCAGCGAAAGGTGCATTGTCATCTGATGGGCGTTCTACTTCTTGGTCGTTCTCATCGATGCCCTTGATTGGAGGCACATCAATTGGCGCAGGCAAGAATTCAATAACCGCATCAAGTACCGCTTGAACGCCTTTGTTCTTAAATGCAGAACCACAAGTCGCTAAAACGATTTCATTATTTATAGTACGCTGACGTAGCGCCTTTTTAATTTCGTCTTCTGATAGCGTGCCTTCTTCAAGGTACTTATCCATCAGTTCATCCGAAGATTCGGCTGCTACTTCAACTAGATACTCATGCATTTCAGCCGCTTTAGCCGCTAACTCTGCAGGGATCTCCTCATGAGTGAAAGTCATACCCTGGTCTGATTCATTCCAGTTAATAGCTTTCATCTTAATTAAGTCGATCACACCTTTGAAGTTTTCTTCTGCGCCAACATTCAATTGAATAGGCACACAAGTGGCTCCAAGACGAGTTCTAATTTGCTTCACTACACGTTCAAAGTCAGCACCTGCACGGTCCATTTTGTTGACAAATACTAAGCGTGGAACGCGGTATTTATCAGCTTGACGCCACACTGTTTCTGACTGAGGTTCAACACCAGATGAACCACAGAAAACGACAACAGCGCCGTCGAGGACACGCAGAGACCGTTCAACTTCAATAGTAAAGTCAACGTGACCAGGGGTATCGATGATATTGATGCGGTGTTCAGTGAATTGAGCATCCATACCACGCCAGAATGTGGTTACCGCAGCCGAGGTGATAGTGATACCACGCTCTTGCTCTTGAACCATCCAGTCTGTGGTAGCGGCGCCGTCATGCACCTCACCGATTTTATGAGACAAACCGGTATAGAACAGAACACGTTCTGTTGTGGTGGTTTTACCTGCGTCAACATGAGCACAAATACCGATATTACGATAACGCTCAATTGGGGTTGTACGAGCCACTATTATACCCTCTCCACCAAGACCTAAGTCTTGGCAATATCAACAACATGGTGTGGGCCTAAGCCCACACCATCATATTACCAACGGTAATGAGCAAAGGCTTTGTTAGCTTCAGCCATGCGATGCACGTCTTCACGCTTCTTAACAGCAGTACCTTTGTTTTCAGACGCATCCAGCATTTCACCTGCTAGACGTAAAGCCATAGATTTTTCACCACGCTTACGAGCAGCTTCAACTAACCAGCGCATCGCCAGTGCGTTACGACGCACAGGACGAACTTCACATGGTACCTGGTACGTAGAACCACCAACGCGACGAGATTTAACTTCGACTGATGGGCGAACGTTGTCCAGGGCTGCTTCAAGGATAACTAAATGGTTTTCGCTTTTCTTTTCAGCGACAACATCTAGTGCCTTGTAAATAATTTTTTCTGCAGTCGACTTTTTGCCGTCTTGCATAATGACGTTGATGAACTTAGCCAGCAACTCACTGTGAAACTTTGGATCTGGTAGGATTTTACGTTGTCCTACAACGCGACGTCTTGGCATAACAATTCTCCGTATGCTTCAGGGATTTCCAAAACTGGAATTCTCAAAATAAAACTAGCTTGGCCTTACTTAACGGATAAGTTAAGACTTAGGACGCTTAGCACCGTATTTAGAACGGCTTTGGCGACGTGAAGTCACGCCTGCACAGTCTAATGCGCCACGAATAGTGTGATAACGCACACCTGGTAAGTCTTTAACACGACCACCACGGATTAAGATCACGCTATGTTCCTGCAGGTTGTGGCCTTCACCGCCGATGTACGAAGTTACTTCGAAACCGTTAGTTAGACGCACACGAGCTACTTTACGTAGTGCAGAGTTTGGTTTTTTAGGGGTAGTTGTGTACACACGTGTACAAACACCACGTTTTTGCGGGCACGCATTCAACGCAGGCACATTAGTCTTGTCGACTTTTGGCGCGCGTGGCTTACGTACCAACTGGTTTACAGTTGCCATGTATAGCTCCGAGTCAGTTGAATCAAACTCAACGATAAGGTGTGAAAAATCTATATCCCACAATGGTGGGACGCGGAATTTTAGAAAGGTAATGCCTGACTGTCAAGAAATAGCCAACTTTTGCGGCATATTCCAAGAAAAAAGGCGCCATAGGCGCCTTTTTATAACAAACTGATTACTTAATCTTGGCTACCAGCCAGGTTTAAGAGATCGGCCAAGTTCTGTTCGGCTTCACTTGCAGTGATCTTATTCACTACTACAGGTTCGTTTTTCTTCGCACGCGCTTCATTACGAGTCTTGTGATAAGCGTAACCGGTACCGGCTGGGATCAGTCGGCCAACGATAACGTTTTCTTTCAGACCACGTAATTGATCGCTCTTACCACCTACGGCAGCTTCGGTCAGTACGCGCGTGGTTTCTTGGAACGATGCTGCTGAGATAAAGGATTCTGTTGCCAGAGATGCTTTAGTAATACCCAGTAGTTCACGTTCAAAGGTCGCAGGCACTTTACCTTGGGCGATCAGTTCGCGGTTAGCGATCTTAACGCGTGACACTTCAGCTTGTTCCCCTTCAAGGAACTCAGTGTCACCGGCAGAAGTGATAAGACACTTACGCAGCATCTGACGGATGATCACTTCGATATGCTTATCGTTGATCTTCACGCCTTGCAGACGGTAAACGTCCTGTACTTCGTTCACAATGTAGTTAGCTACGTTGTGGATACCACGAAGACGCAGAATGTCGTGTGCCGCTTCTGGACCGTCAGCGATAACTTCACCACGTTCGACTTTTTCACCTTCGAACACGTTTAAGTTACGCCACTTAGGGATCATCTCTTCATAGTGATCGCCGCCATCAGCAGGTGTAATCACCAAACGACGCTTACCTTTGGTCTCTTTACCAAACGAGATAGTACCAGAGATTTCCGCCAGAATTGCAGGCTCTTTTGGCTTACGCGCTTCGAACAAGTCAGCAACGCGTGGCAGACCACCGGTGATGTCGCGTGTTTTAGACGATTCCTGAGGAATACGAGCTAAAGCGTCACCCACGTTGATTTGCGCGTTATCTTCTAAGTTAACGATCGCACTACCTGGTAAGAAGTACTGTGCTGGTACTTCAGTACCAGGGATCATTAAATCGCTACCGTTAGCGCCAAGCAGACGGATCATTGGGCGCATTTCTTTACCCGCAGTACCACGCTGACCAACGTCAAGGATCACGATTGATGACAGACCCGTTAGTTCGTCTGTTTGACGTGTCATAGTAACACCGTCAATCATGTCTACGAACTTGATACTACCCGCCACTTCAGAAATGATTGGGTGAGTATGTGGATCCCAGTTAGCGATAACATCGCCCGCTTCAACAGCGGCTTCTTCTAGCTTCTCGAGCACAGTACCGTATGGCACTTTATAACGCTCTTTCTCACGACCCAGCTCGTCAATAACGGCCAGTTCAGAAGAACGAGAAACGATAACCAGTTTGCCGTCACTGTTAGTAACATGCTTAGCATTATGCAGTTTCAATGAACCCGAGTTTTTCACTTGGACATTGTTTTCTGCAGACGCTCTCGATGCCGCACCACCGATGTGGAACGTACGCATCGTTAACTGTGTACCTGGTTCACCGATAGATTGTGCTGCCACAACACCGATGGCTTCACCGTGGTTAATAATATGACCACGAGCCAAGTCACGACCGTAACAAGCTGCACACACACCGAAATCGGTATCACAAGAAATTACAGAACGTACAATCACTTCGTCGATTGAATGCTCTTCTAACTTGTCACACCATGCTTCGTCGAGTAGCGTGTTACGTGGTGCGAGTACGTCTTCAGTGCCTGGATAGAACACATCAATCGCAACTACACGACCCAGTACGCGTTCACGTAACGGCTCAACCACATCACCACCTTCAATCAGCGGTTTCATGGTTAGACCTTCGTGAGTACCACAATCGTCTTCGATAACCACTAAATCTTGTGCAACGTCTACAAGACGACGAGTCAGGTAACCCGAGTTCGCTGTCTTCAATGCCGTATCGGCTAGACCTTTACGCGCACCGTGAGTAGAAATAAAGTACTGGAGTACGTTTAGACCTTCACGGAAGTTAGCGGTAATTGGCGTTTCGATGATTGAGCCGTCTGGCTTAGCCATCAGACCACGCATACCCGCCAACTGACGGATCTGTGCGGCACTACCACGAGCGCCTGAGTCAGCCATCATATAGATGCTGTTAAACGAGGCTTGTTTCTCTTCAACACCATCACGGTTAATCACTGTCTCAGTTGACAGGTTTTCCATCATAGCTTTAGAAACTTTTTCGTTGGCACTTGCCCAGATATCGATAACTTTGTTGTAACGCTCACCCGCTGTTACGAGACCAGATTGGAACTGCTCTTGAATTTCAAGAACTTCCGCTTCTGCATCAGCAACTAAGGTGTATTTCTCGTCTGGAATAACCATGTCATCGATACCGACAGAGGCACCAGAGATGGTTGCAAAACGGAAACCGGTATACATCAATTGGTCAGCGAAGATAACAGTATCTTTCAGACCCAGTTGACGATAACAGGTGTTCAACAGTTTAGAGATCTGCTTTTTGCCCATGTTCTGGTTAACCAGATCAAATGACAAACCTGCTGGCAGAATCAATGACAGCAGAGCACGACCCACAGTCGTATCTACGATACGGCGTTGTTCAGTACGCTCACCTGCGTCACCAATAATGGTTTCAGTGATACGCACTTTAACGCGTGCATGCAGTTCAGCAGCGCCAGTTGCATAAGCTTTTTCAACTTCAGCAACAGACATAAAGTACATACCTTCACCACGGCCGTTAATACGCTCACGGCTGGTGTAGTACAGACCCAATACCACGTCTTGAGACGGGGTGATAACAGGCTCGCCGTTGGCTGGTGACAGGATGTTGTTGGTAGACATCATCAGGGCACGGGCTTCAAGCTGCGCTTCCAGTGTTAACGGTACGTGTACCGCCATTTGGTCACCGTCGAAGTCGGCGTTGTATGCCGCACAAACGAGTGGGTGTAACTGGATGGCTTTACCTTCAATCAGTACTGGTTCGAACGCTTGAATACCCAGTCTGTGCAGTGTTGGTGCACGGTTGAGCATCACTGGATGTTCGCGGATCACTTCATCCAGAACGTCCCAAACTTCCGCCACTTCACGCTCAACCATCTTCTTAGCCGCTTTGATGGTAGTAGCTAAGCCACGACCTTCCAGCTTGCCATAGATGAATGGCTTGAACAGTTCCAGTGCCATCTTCTTAGGAAGACCACATTGGTGCAGACGTAGAGTAGGACCTACGGTAATGACCGAACGACCAGAATAGTCAACGCGCTTACCCAACAAGTTCTGACGGAAACGACCTTGCTTACCTTTGATCATATCAGCCAAAGATTTCAGAGGACGCTTGTTAGAACCGGTAATAGCACGACCACGACGACCGTTATCTAATAGCGCATCAACAGACTCTTGTAACATACGCTTTTCGTTGCGTACGATAATGTCTGGCGCAGCTAAATCTAACAGACGCTTCAAACGGTTGTTACGGTTGATCACGCGGCGATACAGGTCGTTAAGATCTGAAGTCGCGAAGCGGCCGCCATCGAGCGGAACCAACGGACGTAAGTCAGGTGGTAACACAGGCAGTACTTTTAAGATCATCCACTCAGGCTTGTTGCCTGAAGTGTAGAATGCTTCCATCAACTTAAGACGTTTAGTCACTTTCTTGCGACGAGTCTCAGAGTTGATTGAAGGCAATTCTTCACGCATTTGTTCGATTTCTTTCGCTAAATCGATAGCACGTAACAGTTCAAGTACTGCTTCGGCACCCATTTTAGCTTCGAACTCATCACCGTATTCTTCTAATGCATCCAGATAAGTTTCTTCTGTCAGCATTTGGCCACGTTCAAGGCTGGTCATGCCAGGCTCGATCACGACAAATGATTCAAAATACAGTACGCGTTCGATATCACGCAGCGTCATATCCAGCATTAAGCCAATACGTGACGGCAGTGATTTTAAGAACCAAATGTGCGCAACTGGGCTAGCCAGTTCGATGTGACCCATACGCTCACGACGTACTTTAGTTTGGGTTACTTCAACGCCACACTTTTCACAAATAACACCACGGTGCTTCAAACGTTTGTACTTACCGCACAAACATTCGTAATCTTTGACTGGGCCAAAGATACGCGCACAGAACAGACCTTCACGCTCAGGCTTGAAGGTACGGTAGTTGATGGTTTCTGGCTTCTTAACTTCACCAAAAGACCAAGAACGGATCAGATCAGGCGATGCCAGACCAATTTTGATGCCGTTAAATTCTTCAGTCTTGCTTTGCTGTTTCAGAAACTTTAATAAGTCTTTCACGTTTCTCTCCTGAAGGAGTTAAACCGGGTGCTCCGCTCGCACGGAGCACCATTCTGTTTGCCAAACGCGGCTAAAGGCCTGCGCTTATGCCTGATCCAACTCGATATTAATACCGAGTGAACGGATCTCCTTCAGTAACACGTTGAAGGACTCTGGCATGCCAGGTTGCATCTGATGGTTACCGTCGACGATGTTCTTATACATCTGAGTACGACCGTTAACGTCATCCGATTTAACGGTGAGCATTTCTTGAAGCGTATAAGCGGCACCGTATGCTTCTAGTGCCCACACTTCCATCTCACCGAAACGCTGACCACCGAACTGAGCTTTACCGCCCAGTGGTTGTTGAGTCACTAAGCTGTACGAACCGGTTGAACGGGCGTGCATCTTGTCATCAACTAAGTGGTTCAGTTTGAGCATGTACATGTAACCAACAGTTACTTGACGCTCAAATTCGTTACCGGTACGACCATCAAACAACTTCAACTGACCAGAGGTTGGCAAACCTGCAAGTTCAAGCATCTGCTTGATCTCTTTCTCTTTAGCACCGTCGAATGCAGGAGTTGCAATCGGGATACCGCCTTTCAGGTTAGTCGCAAGACGTAATACTTCATCATCAGTGAATGAATCGATATCGACGCGCTGCTGCACTTCGTCACCTAATTCATAAACTTGCTTGATGTAGCCACGAACTTCAGCCAGCTCGCGCTGTTCTTCAAGCATCGCAGTGATCTTGTTACCAATGCCTTTGGCAGCGGCGCCCATATGGACTTCAAGTACCTGACCAATGTTCATACGTGATGGAACACCTAGCGGGTTCAATACGATGTCTACTGGGTTACCTTGTTCGTCATACGGCATGTCTTCGATTGGGCAAATCTTAGAGATAACACCCTTGTTACCGTGACGACCCGCCATCTTGTCACCAGGTTGGATAGTACGCTTAACCGCTAAGTAAACCTTAACGATCTTCAGTACGCCTGGAGCCAAGTCATCACCTTGGGTGATCTTGCGACGTTTGATTTCAAACTTCTTATCGAAGTCAGCTTTCAGCTCTTCATGCTGTTCAGCTAATTGCTCAAGTTCAGTTTGTTTTGCTTCATCGTCAATGACTTGAACCAATACATCTTTACGTGGCAACGCAGCAATTTGCGCGTCAGTGAAACCAGCACCGATTAACAGGTTACGCGCACGGCTCAATACACCTTCTTCAAGGATCTTGAACTCTTCGCCTAAGTCTTTACGAGCTTGGGCAATGTGCATCTCTTCGATTTCAACTGCACGCTTGTCTTTTTCAACGCCGTCACGGGTAAATACCTGAACGTCGATGATAGTGCCCTTAACAGAGTTAGGAACACGCAGTGAACTGTCTTTAACGTCAGACGCTTTCTCACCAAAGATAGCACGGAGTAACTTCTCTTCTGGCGTCAGCTGTGTTTCGCCTTTTGGCGTCACTTTACCAACCAGAATATCGCCACCCTTCACTTCTGCACCAATGTAAACGATACCTGACTCGTCGAGTTTCGACAGAGCAGACTCACCAACGTTTGGAATATCAGCTGTGATTTCTTCGCTACCCAACTTTGTATCACGAGCGATACAAGACAGCTCCTGAATGTGGATAGTGGTGAAACGATCTTCTTGCGCAACGCGCTCAGAAATTAAGATCGAGTCTTCGAAGTTGTAACCGTTCCAAGGCATGAACGCGATACGCATGTTCTGGCCAAGGGCTAAATCACCTAAGTCAGTAGACGGACCGTCTGCTAACACGTCACCGCGAACCACTGGCTCACCAACAGCACAACAAGGGCGTTGGTTGATACAAGTGTTTTGGTTAGAACGGGTGTACTTAGTCAGGTTATAAATGTCGATACCGGCTTCGCCTGGGCGCAGCTCATCTTCATTTACTTTAACAACGATACGGCTCGCATCAACGTAGTCAATGAAGCCACCACGCTTAGCAACAACCACAACACCTGAGTCAACAGCGAGTGTACGTTCAATACCAGTACCTACTAGCGGCTTTTCAGAGCGCAGTGTTGGTACGGCTTGACGTTGCATGTTCGCACCCATCAATGCACGGTTAGCATCATCGTGTTCTAAGAACGGGATGAGCGATGCAGCAACTGAAATGATCTGTTGTGGCGAAACGTCCATATACTGGATGTCAGCAGCGCGCATAAAGGTAGATTCACCTTTATGACGACAAGCAATTTGCTCTTCTGCCATACGACCGTTCGCATCAATTTCAATGTTCGCCTGTGCAATCACATAACGACCTTCTTCGATTGCTGACAAGTATTCCACTTCGTCAGTAATCACGCCGTCGATAACCTTGCGGTATGGCGTTTCTAGGAAGCCGTATGAGTTAGTACGGGCAAAGCTTGCTAATGAGTTGATTAGACCAATGTTTGGACCTTCAGGGGTCTCAATTGGACATAAACGACCATAATGCGTTGGATGTACGTCGCGGACTTCGAAGCCTGCACGTTCACGAGTCAAACCACCGGGGCCAAGAGCAGAAATACGACGCTTATGCGTTACTTCTGATAGCGGGTTGTTTTGGTCCATGAATTGTGACAACTGAGAAGAACCGAAGAACTCTTTCACTGCCGCAGAAATTGGCTTAGCGTTAATCAAGTCTTGTGGCATCAGCTCGTTCAGATCGCCTAAAGATAGACGTTCACGCACGGCGCGCTCAACACGGACTAAACCTACGCGGAATTGGTTTTCAGCCATTTCACCGACGCTACGAATACGACGGTTGCCTAAGTGATCGATATCATCGACTTCGTCGAAACCGTTACGGATATGAATGATATTCTTCATTACCGCGACGATGTCTTCTTTAGACAATACACCGCTACCTTCGTCATCAGGAATGCTGAGACGACGGTTGAACTTCATACGACCGACTTTAGACAGGTCATAACGCTCTTCGCTGAAGAACAAGTTCTGGAATAGTGCTTCGGCAGCATCTTTGGTTGGTGGCTCGCCAGGACGCATCATACGATAGATTTCAACCAGTGCTTCTAAGCGATTAGTGGTTGAATCGATACGCAGCGTATCTGAAATATAAGCACCATGATCTAGCTCGTTGATATACAAGGTGCTGAGTTCTTTAATACCGGCCAAAGATAATTTAGCCAAATCTTCTAAGCTAATTTCACTGTTGGCAGAGACTAAAACTTCACCTGTATCCGGATCGATATAATCCTGAGCAGCATATTTGCCCACGATATATTCAACTGGCACTTCGAGCTCAGTGGTATTGGTTTTTTCTAATTGGCGAATGTGGCGCGCAGTGATACGACGACCGGCTTCAACCAATACAGAACCTTCAGCATCCTTGATGTCATAGCTGGCAGTTTCGCCACGCAGACGCTCAGGAACCAAAGCCATAACCAGAGTATCTTTCTTGATCTTGAACTCAACGCGTTCAAAGAACAGATCGAGGATCTCTTGAGTAGAATATTCTAATGCACGTAACATGATGGTCGCAGGCAATTTGCGGCGACGGTCAATACGCACAAATAGTGCATCTTTAGGATCGAATTCAAAGTCAAGCCATGAACCACGGTAAGGAATAATACGTGCGTTATACAGCACCTTACCTGATGAGTGGGTTTTACCACGGTCATGATCAAAGAACACGCCTGGAGAACGGTGTAATTGAGATACGATTACACGCTCAGTACCGTTGATAACAAAAGTACCGTTATCCGTCATCAATGGGATATCACCCATGTAGACTTCTTGTTCTTTAATATCTTTTACTGTGCCCGCCGCTGCTTCACGGTCATACAACACCATGCGTAATTTAACGCGTAGTGGTGCTGAGTACGTAACACCACGGATCTGACACTCTTTCACATCAAAAACAGGCTCGCCAAGCTTATAGCTGACGTAT
The DNA here is from genome assembly GCF_031931965.1 of Shewanella sp. SP2S2-6. Lineage (NCBI taxonomy): Bacteria > Pseudomonadati > Pseudomonadota > Gammaproteobacteria > Alteromonadales > Shewanellaceae > Shewanella > Shewanella sp. SP2S2-6. The sequence goes on from NZ_JAUOEQ010000059.1 coordinate 11,516, forward strand.
TGCAGTTCTGAATTACCAGAAAAGCTCTTGATGGGAAAAACGCTACGGAAGGCGGCTTCTAAACCGCGCTCACCGGTAGGATCTTGATCGGTGAACTTCTTAAAAGAGTCTAGCTGGATAGACAATAAATAAGGGATATCCAAAACTTTTGGACGCTTACCAAAGTCTTTGCGAATACGCTTCTTTTCAGAATAGGAGTAAACCATGGGTTTCCTCTGCTTACGAGATGTGACCAAGACTGAATAAATAACTTATGTTATTAAATTCAGCACGTTTGCCCATCACCGTTGATGGCAAGAACCTAACCAGTAATCTCTGCTAGGGACTGCAAAATTTGGCGACAAACGGTGAAAAAAAATCGCCAGCGCATATAGCGCAAAAAAGGCCGACGGTTAAAAAACCGCCAGCCTCCACCCAAGTGGCTTGGGTGAGCAAGCTAAATAATAGCTTACTTGATTTCTACAGAAGCACCAGCTTCAGTAAGTTCTTTCTTCAGAGCTTCAGCTTCTTCTTTAGAAACGCCTTCTTTAACTGCTACTGGAGCAGCTTCAGACATAGCTTTAGCTTCTTTCAGGCCTAAACCTGTTGCGCCACGGATTGCTTTAATAACAGCAACTTTGTTGTCGCCGTGAGCAGTCAGGATTACGTTGAATTCTGTTTGTTCTTCAACAACAGCAGCTTCAGCGCCACCAGAAACAACAGCAGCAGCGGCAGAAACGCCGAACTTCTCTTCCATTGCTTCGATCAGTTCAACAACTTCCATTACAGACATAGCTGCAAAGGCTTCTAAGATTTGGTCTTTAGTGATAGACATAACAAATGTTTCCTATTGTTCTGAATTCAATTTTATTAAGCAGCCAGCTTGAAATTAAGCGGCTTCTTGTTTTTGATCGCGCAGGGCGGCCAGTGTACGAACGAACTTGCCAGCAGATGCTTCTTTCATAGTCATCATTAACTGAGCTAGTGCTTCTTCGTATGTTGGCAGTTTCGCCAAACGATCAATTTCAGCTGCAGGGATGAAATTCCCTTCAAAGGCTGCGCCTTTAACTTCGAAGTTAGCTTGTTCTTTAGCAAAGTCTTTTAACAGACGTGCTGCAGCACCTGGGTGCTCTAAAGAAAAAGCAATCAAAGTTGGGCCAGTGAACGTTTCTGCTAGGCACTCAAAAGCTGTACCTTCAACAGCACGACGAGCCAATGTGTTACGTACTACACGTACATATACACCAGCTTCGCGAGCTTTTTTACGCAGACCGGTCATAGCACCTACAGTCACACCGCGAGAATCAGCGGCAACTGCAGATAGCGCACCTTTGGCAGCTTCGTTGACTTCAGCAACAATCGCTTTTTTGTCTTCGAGTCTTAATGCCATTGGCTTTACTCCTGGATTCTACCTAGGGTATTCCCTAGTATTTACCATACTAAATACTTATGTATTTAGTGACTTACGGTGCAGATTATCCAGTAAAAAAATTTAGCTGGGGCCTGACACCGTCTACGCAGGAAATTAAGTTATTTTTACAAAAAACACCTGCGGTCTTGGACGGAAACCTGAGTTACAACCAATTAAACGGCGATAAAACAGGCTTCAACCCACAAAGTGCGCGCATTATAGATTAATACGCTCACCTTGTAAAATTATATGGTTGTCTCAAGCGTAGCTTGATCAACTGCAACACCTGCACCCATAGTGGTAGAGATGCTAACCTTTTTCACGTATACACCTTTAGCAACTGCAGGCTTAGCCTTTTTCAGTGCAGAGATCAACGCTTCCAAGTTTTCTTTCAATTGAACTGGTGTGAAATCCACTTTACCGATAGTAGTGTGGATAATACCGTTCTTGTCGTTACGGTAACGAACTTGACCAGCCTTGGCATTCTTAACAGCTTCAGCAACGTTTGGTGTTACTGTACCTGTTTTAGGGTTAGGCATTAAACCACGTGGGCCTAAGATTTGACCTAACATACCAACAACGCGCATTGCATCTGGAGATGCGATAACCACGTCGAAGTTCATTTCACCGGCTTTGATTTGCTCAGCCAGATCATCCATACCAACTAGCTCAGCACCAGCAGCTTTTGCCGCTTCAGCATTTGCACCTTGTGTAAATACTGCAACGCGAACGTCACGACCAGTACCGTGTGGCAACACTGTTGCACCACGAACGTTTTGGTCAGATTTACGTGGGTCGATACCCAGGTTAACTGCTACGTCTACACTTTCAACGAATTTTGCAGTTGCTAATTCTTTTAACAGAGCAACAGCTTCGTTGATATCGTAGCTTTTAGTACCGTCAACTTTTTCGCGAATTACGCGCATGCGTTTAGTTAGCTTTGCCATTATATTAATCCTCTACAACCAAACCCATTGAACGCGCAGTACCTTCGATTGAGCGAGTCATCGCTTCAATGTCAGCACCAGTCATATCGGCAGCTTTAAGTTCAGCAATTTCTTGAACTTTAGCGCGTGCGATAGTACCCACTTTCTGAGTGTTTGGACGTGGAGAACCTGATTTCAGGCCTGCAGCAGTCTTCAGTAAGTAAGACGCTGGAGAAGTCTTAGTTTCAAAAGTGAATGAACGGTCACTGTATACAGTGATCACGACAGGAATAGGCATGCCTTTTTCCATTTTTTCTGTACGGGCGTTAAACGCTTTACAGAATTCCATGATGTTCACACCTTTTTGACCCAAAGCTGGACCAACTGGTGGTGACGGGTTCGCAGAACCTGATTTTACTTGTAGCTTAATATAAGCATCAATCTTCTTTGCCATCTGACATTTCCTCAGTTTGGGTTCAAACGCGCATCAGCGACATGCTGACGTGCTCCCCCGAAAACAACGGGGACGGATTATATAGAAACTCGCCCCCGTTGCCAAACGGATTTTGTATTTTATTTAATCAGCCTTTTTCAACTTGACTAAAGTCAAGTTCAACTGGCGTAGAACGACCAAAGATCATTACTGATACTTTTACGCGGCTCTTGTCATAATCCACTTCCTCAACGGTACCGTTGAAGTCAGCAAATGGACCATCACACACACGCACCACTTCACCAGGCTCGAAGATAGTTCTATGAGTCGGTGACGCTGTCGTTTCTTGTAAGCGACGCAGAATTGCATCCGCTTCTTTATCGGAAATTGGGGCAGGACGATCAGAGGTTCCGCCAATAAAGCCTAAAACACGCGGGATGCTTTTGACTAAATGCCAGCTGTCATCGTTCATTTCCATCTGGACTAACACATAGCCAGGGAAAAACTTACGTTCGCTCTTACGACGCTGACCTGCACGCATTTCAACGACTTCTTCAGTCGGGACCAATACTTCGCCGAAGTATTCTTCCATGCCGTGCATCTTAATGTATTCAATCAGTGACTTACAAACTCGGCCTTCATAGCCTGAGAATGCCTGCACTACATACCATCTTTTTTTAGCTTCTTTAGCTTCAGTCATTCGAGGTGCCTATACGCCAGTGATAAAATTGACAATTCGCATTAACACAGCATCCATACCCCAAAGGATAAGAGCTAAGATACCTGTTGCTGCAAGGACAATAAAAGTGGTGTTTAGTGCTTCTTGACGCGTCGGCCATACAACCTTGCGCACTTCGATATGCGCTTCACGGGCAAAAGCTAACGCTTTTTTACCTTTTACAGTCTGAAGCGCAATAAAACCAGCAATAGCGAATGCAACGATAACACTAAGCGCACGTATTACGGCACTGGCTTCGCTATACATTTGATTGCCAATAACAGCAGCGGCTAGTAATACAATCACTAAACCCCACTTCACGATATCCAGAGAATTGTTCTGGTTTTCAGTATTTGTTGTCATCGGTTTTTCCGTTACTCAATACGGCCTGAGCTTAGAGCACATTAATTGACGGGCATAATTCCCACATCATACTCTGCATTTCCGAACACCCTTAGAAACGCAAAATAGCATAAGCTCAGGGTCAAAAATCGGCCATAGATTGTATTCTTATTCGACTTTGTAAGCAAGGATGCGAATCCCATGCAATCCACAAAACCTGTGAAATAATCCACT
>NZ_JAUOEQ010000060.1:0-11807 GCF_031931965.1 Shewanella sp. SP2S2-6
AATGACATTCTTCTTAAATTGGATGGAGAAGAAATTCAAAGAGTCAGACTACAGCTACAAAGAGTTTATCAAGCAGGGTTTGAACTGATTGATAAAATTCCCGTCAACACGTCAACACCATTTTCCGATAAGCTTCATGCTCCTATCTCTTTGCTGGAACGTTTCTCTGCACCAGATATTTTGTTCAGAGAAAGTGTAGTAAATCACTTAGCTAAAGAGCAAGAAAGTGCACTTACAGCATCTACACATGAACCCCTGCAGGCCGAAACACCTTCACCAATTAAGAGGGAGGAAAGTCACCTGACTGAGCGGTTACGCCGTGTATCCATCTTAAATTGGCTAGCAGAATCTGATCATATTGCACTGATCGGTCATGCTGGAACGGGGAAAAGTACTGTGTTGAGGTGTCTGGCACTTGATCTACTTGGACAACAGATGCTGTTTCCTGACGTAGCCAAGAAATGGGGACGACACTTACCTTTATTTATCTCATTTGCGAAATGGGTGCGGCTCACTGAAGCCAGTTTACAAGTTGTAGGTATTAAAGATTTACTTCGTGCAACATGGCAACAGCAGTTAACTGCAAATTTAGTCACTTTGATTGATAAGGCTATTGATGAGTCTCGTATAGTGCTGTTTGTTGATGGGCTTGATGAGTGGGCGAATGAACAGGCTGCACGTACTACTTTGCAAGCAATGTTGACTATTGTATCTGCACATAACATCCCTGTTGTCGTTAGTGCTCGGCCTGGTGGGCTTTCTAAAATTGGAGGAGTTCCTGACTACTGGACTGTAGGACAGTTAGCCCCTTTATCAAAAATACAGCAAAGGGAAATTGCAACCATTTGGTTTTCACGAAATGTCGGTCAAAATAATGATGATGCCTCCAACGAAGAGTCGGTTCTTTGGCAAACAAACCGTTTTTTTAAGGAATTACATAAAGGACGCGGTTTGGCAACATTAGCTGAAACCCCTCTTTTGTTATTGGGTTTAATTGCACTCGCAGTACGTCAGCTCGTTTTGCCAATCAACAAAGTACAAGCACTAAGGCAATTAACAGAACTTTTGTTAGAACTTCATCCTTATAGCCGAGCAACTGCTGCTGGTGATGTGGTTCCACGTTTTTCATCAGCGGCTTCAATTGATGTACGCCGTGATGCACTTGCTGCGCTAGCTTTCGAGATTCACTCTAAAGGTGGAGATGCCGGATACCCGATCCAGTTGGCACACAAATGCATAAAAGCTTTTCTTACCGACCCAGAGGGTTTCTGTTATTCGTTTAGGGATGCATCTGATGTTGCTAATGAAATTCTCGCCGTTAATTCGGAGACAATGGGCCTACTTGTTGAAAAAGGACGCGAAGAGGTGGGGTTTGTTCATGCTAGCCTACAAGAATATTTAGCATCTGTTCATATTCATGGTTGGCCCATAGACCAAATTTTAGAATTTGTAAGATTAAATGCCAGTAATCATCGTTGGCGAAATGTCTTTGGTGATTTGATTGCACAAAATGCGAGAAGATCTGAGGCGGAACTGATTGTAAGAGTTATAGATGAGCCAGAAAACGATGCCGTTGGAGCTATACAAAGGCGTTTACTTCTCGCTGATGTAGTATTTGGGGGCGCTGAAATTAATAGGCCTACTGCGACAAGGTTAGCGAACCGTAGTTTTGACATAATTGCGGGGGTAGGTTGGATAAATGAACGAACAGCACATCTATCAGCTGCTCTACAAGGAGTTTATAACCCAACACTTAAAGATCAAACCTCTGAAAACCTTAACCACTGGTCAATTAGAAACACAGAATATCTAGAAGACTTTTATAAAGCGTTAGCTAATTGGTCGCGAACAGAAGTGCTGTTAAATATTTTGAAGCATGGAATTAAAGATGATAATGCTCTCAACTCTCGAGCTGCTGCTAGAAGTCTCGCAATGGTTTATAAAGGAGATGCTAATGTTGAAGAATGGTTAATCTCTTTACTACGTGGTGATACGGATTTGCTCCTTGTGGGTTTAATCTTAGAGGCTCTAGTAATTGGTTGGCCAAATAATTCTATTTTAATAGAACTATTAAATAGTGCTTCATCTTCGAAAGATAAAGCACTTCAGTTAAGTGTTATTTGGTGCAAAATACACTTAGGACTTCATGAAGATGCTGAGCTTAACGTTCTGATTAATTTGTTAAATTGGAGTGATGGAGTAGATTATTACCATAGAGGAGTTGCTGAACAATGTTTGATACATGGTTGGCCGAACAATAGTCGTGTCATCCAGATATGCCTGGATACATTAGATAAAGTTGTTAGAGAAGCCTACGAAATTGACCGGGATGTTGCACATGAATACCTAATAACTTGTGATGTCAATAATTCTAAAATTTGTTCTTGGATATTAAGTGAGCTTGAACAGGGGCATCCTTTTACTAGTTTCTATGCAAAAAAGTGGGAATGGGTCCTAAGATTTGCAGATGCGCGCCATGACATACGTGAAAAACTCATTTCATTAGCTATATCTAATGAAATGGAATATCGTGAACATGAATTACAACCAATTTTTAGTAAGATAGAATCCCCTGTTATAAAAAAATATCTTATAGATAAAGTTAGACTTTCTAAGGGGATGTCTGCTTATTGGTGTTTAGCTCCTTTAGTAAAAGGATGGGCTGCTCGAGATCCTGATGTTAAAAATCTAATCCAAGAGATTCTCACTTGGCCAGATGAGCAAAAACAATATATAGTTAGTTTGCTACCTAAAGTTCTTGAGCGTGAAGCATGTATTCAGGAGCTACTGAGAATTGCTAAAAGTAATTTTAATATTAGATTCGACCTATTGATATCTGCCTTCACTCAATTAGATGTCAGTAAAGATAAAGAAATATCTGATGTGTTGATTACAAAAATTTTTTCTGAACCAGATTCTGTGTACTCTGATTCCAAGAGCTTAATCTCACTATACCCGCATGAGCCCAAGGTCAAGGATTATGCCTTGTCAATACTTGAGGAGCGAAATCCCCCGCTTGCACTATTAGCCTCTGTATATAATGACGAGCCAATTTTTCAGATAAAAATTGCTGAAAAAGTGGAATCACTCACTTCAACTTTACGACTACAGATCATCGATGCCGCATCAAATGAGTTTGACCGCAATAATACCGCAAAGCAAATTCTTGGAAGATATGATAATGAGGTAGATTATTCGTTAAAAATTCAAGGTTCTATCAAGCATTATCAAGCACTGTACCCCACTGACACTGATCGTCAGACAGTGATACAACGCCTACTTTCAGATGTACTTTCTGTAGGAGTTGACCATGCTGAGCGTCGAGCTGCAGCTTTTGCAGGGATAATGATATATGGTGCAACAGAGCAATTTGCTTCTCTTGAATGGAATAATAAACCTTTAGATATTTCTTTAGGCTCTTATGGCCGAGAACCTCAGGCTTTACTTCGATTGGTTGCTGAACATTGGGGAGAACTAGATAAAAGCCTTAATCGAGACTTAATTACTCGATTAGGAAGTATAAGTTCTGAACCTCATTTTTGGGCCATTATTTCCCCTTATATTTCAATTAATCCTACTTTACGGCAGTTATTTATCGAATATTGTAAAAACACTAGTAGTGATATAGGAATCCAAGAGTTACAAGCACTTGCTAAAGAACTTCCTAAAAGTGATTTGCTTTTCCAACATTGCATTTTGAGTATTAATAGTCCAAAAGGTAATGGGACATGGCCAAGCTTTCAAAAATACTTCGAGGCATCTTATATTTTACGTGATCAATTTAGTGCTGATAAGGAGGTGTTATTTCAGTTGGAAAAAGTACTACGGGATACAAATTATCAGCATGGCGTTTCTGCAATGGCAATCTATGATCCTTACCATTCGAGCCTCGATGAGGTTGAAAAAATGATATTAAGTGAATCAGAGACATTAGAAAATTACGCACCTTCTATCCTTCTGGCTGCATCTCGTTTTGAAATCGATCAGCTTGGGATATTAGTAAAAAGAATGATAAATCGCTCTAGTCATTCAATGTGGGATTTCCAAGATAGGATTAATTTTGCTCTTAAATCTAGAATAGGGAATGATGTGGAGTTTGTTGCCCAGATTGGTAAATGGTTGGCATCAAACCCGACCGAAAGTGAGATATCGAGTTTTTCACGTTATTTAGGGGCTACAGGTAAACTTGATGAGGAAACACAGAAGCTATGCCTTCAATTACTTAATGAAAGAAATTCCATGTTAAAAATTCCACGCCATGGTTATGATACTATCTCAGATTTAGTAAGACCAGTGACCCACTCTTTGCTTGACGTACTAGTAGGGACAATTCATTAGTCGTTCGTTTCATTAAATCAGCTCTTAAATAAATATAGTTGATTCTCCAGTGAAGACATATTTGATTTTGTTTTTTATGTCAAATAGATTTATTTTTATGGCTTTCAAGATTGCAGGGCGTCTAGAATTAAAGGTATTTAAATTTCGCATATTATTTCAGCTTTGTATCACGACCATAAAACTAAAAATGTTGAGGAAAATAGTGGCACCATAATTTAAAAGTTTGGATTTAAAACGGTGAGTCAAATGTAGATACCACTTTTTCTCTAAAACCACCTAAAAGCTCAAATGATAACGATGCTGGGGTGCCTAAAAATTTCCTTGATAAAAGCTCTACAGAATACGATTGTGTTTGTTTATCTATGTATTGTCTTCCAAAATTCAGTTTGTTGATGTTAGTTGGCAGTATCGTTTTCAATGATACATCATGGTTTTCGAGTGGGTCCTGTTTGAGCTTAATTTCAATTGGCTCGTTAAATAACACAGGTATATCAGGTATCTCTTCTGCTATACGGTTGGCAAATTCGACAAGTTTGGGTTCGGCAAAGGTGTATAGCCAAGCTTGCTGATTAAGTGAATCATTTGTACGTAAAATACGCCCCAAAACCTGCCTAAAGTAGAGCTCGGTTTTAACTCTACTAAGGTGGCAGCAGACCTGCAGACGAGGGATATCAGTTCCTTCACTTATCATGCCTACACTCACGATCCAGTTAGCCGTACTATTTCTGAATTCATTTATCTTAAGTGAGGGGTCATCTTCTTTGTAGGTAACTATCTGAGCAGTTTCACTAAACTCTGTTTTTAGCATATTAAAGATATATGCGGCGTGCGATATTGATGAAGCGACGATGAGTCCGGCAGCATTAGGATTGGACTGTTTTATCATTCCAAGTCTGTCCGTTGCTAGCGCTAAAGTATGTCGAATTGCTTCATGATTTTTGATGATCGACTGGTACGAAATCGATGAGCATTTAAATAAGTCATCTAAGCAACCGTATGTCTTTGTTTCGTTTTCTTCGTCAGTAACTAAAATTTTGTCATTATCAATCAGTACAATTTGGGGGCTGCGACATACACCGTCGGCAACGGCTTCCTTCAAGCCATACACATAGTCACATTGAATTTGATTATCAGGATCTGTATATCGAGATAAAACAATTGGTGCTTGATCTGAACGCCAAGGCGTACCAGTTAACGCTAGTGTGTACTGCGCTTGAGCTTGTATGTTGAGTAGAATCTCTTCCCCCCATGCGTTCGCATCTTCTAGAGAGCTCCCTGCGCAATGATGAATTTCATCAAAGATCACGAGTACTCTATTTCTTTTTAGCAGTTGCCAAAAGTCTTCTTTAAAGGCCAACATCCCTTGGTAAGTATAAGAGCAACCAACTGAACCTATCACGCCATCAAACCGACAGCTTAGACGACTTGAAAAGGTCTGTTTCATCCCTTGAGATATATTCACTGACGGGGAGAAGCACAGTACAAAGTCGATTAAGTCATCCTCAAATAGTTTCGCAGCAACTTCGGCTGCCATAATCGATTTTCCAGCCCCTGGCGTTGCTAAGCAAAGAAAGTGTCTATGTGCACTATGAAAGTGTCTTAGAGCGCGTTTGACACACTCTGATTGCCATTGTCTAAGTTGCATTAGGTTACTTTTGCTGATGGGTGATAGCAGATTTAATTGCTTTGATTTGGCCAAGTAGTTTTGAGCTTGTTTCGCGAGCCTGCAAGTACTGGGATTCGAGGTGTGCTTTCATATCGGGAAAGGATTGATATAAGCGCATATACTCTTCGGACTCGCCGATGCTCGTAAATAAATCAATTTCGGATTGCTTGAGCCGCTCTTCTAATTGATGAATAGCATTACTTTTTTGCGTGTTTCTTGTTGGCGATTCTGTAATGGATGTAGATGCCTCTGATTTTTGTAAAATAAAATTTGTTTGGGAGAATTTCGCAGTCTTTTGGTAAGTTGTTTCCTTCTTCTGTTCATCCACATTTTTATCTAAGATCCCCTTTAGCACTAGCCTGTGGACCTGACGATAAATGAAATTGTACGTATCACCAATACTACGACTGCTAGCTGAAACAGCAATGTAAGTGTCCCTTAGGCCCATTATTTGAAAATTGTTGAAGCTCTCGTCCTTGAGAATGTTATGCAATGTCGTGCATATTTTGATTGAAGCTTTAGGCATGACGTTCTCGCAGCAGGCTGTTTAGTGATCGCTCTCGGCATTATAAGAGCATTGTAAATATATTGCGGATTATAATCCGTGGCTTTGTAAGCCGCAACTTTGGATAGTCTTTCTCTTTAACGAGATGAAAAATGAAAGACTTAGCGATCCAATTTGGGGCTAAACTGCGTGCAGTGCGTAAACGGCTTGGTATTTCTCAAGATAAAATGGCGCTATTGGCCGAGATTGACCGCAGCTATGTGGGACGAATAGAGCGTGGCGAGGTAAACATCACGCTCGAAAAGGCTTATCAGTTGGCCGAAGTTTTGGAATGTGACGTAAGAGAGCTTTTGCCGTAGGTGAGGTACTGATTGATTTTGAACTTATTAAGCTGCAATAGCCCCTGGTAGAGCTTTCTTGTCGCAGTTATTATCTGAATTCGAGAACAGACGCAATAATTCAATAGACTGGTTGGATTTTTATGTAGGTGTATGAAGGCATGCTATTTCAGATTCGAGGCAATTGTACTCCGCCAGTCCGTTATGGACTTTAAAAAGCCCTACCAAAATTTTTTCAAGGTAGGGCTATTCAATCAATAAAATATTGTATTATCTCTCACATATTCTCCGCCAGACTGCTTAAAAATCTTCTGCGGAAAACTGAATTAACCCATCCGAGATTTGATTATCATTATAAAACCTTGCTACTTCATCAATTACTTGAATATTATCCAAGAAAAAAACATGCAACCCAACTTTTTCTAGGTTGATCGCTGTTTTCTCTAATTGTCCATCATTTACCAATAAGCGCTTATCTCCACTCATTATAAAGTGTTTTAATCCCAAAATTGTTGATAATTTTTCATCATTCTTTGGTTCAGTATTGTTGAGTAGCCTTTTTTTGAAGTTGGTAACACTTCCATAGGTTTCTTGGATTTTTTCCACTACACCCGAAAAAATACCTCTCCCCTCACACATGAGAGTACCTATGTAGGATTGAACCTGACCATCTGATTTTTCTATTTCAATGTATAACTTAGGAACTCTAGGGTTTTCTATTTTAGAAATATAATCATTAATTAATGCAATAATATTCAGAGGGTTAAAAATGAAGACTCTTATTTCTTCGTCATTACCTAAGTTATTGAGAAGATAGTTTATAACTTTTTGCCATTCGCTGTTATGAGCTATAAATTTACTTAATCGCTGTCTAAAAACTAAAAAATCTGCGGCATTTTCTGTGGAAGAACATTCTTCAAAAAGATACGGATGTATACCATTTACTCCATTAGCATGTCGTAAAACGTCATCTTTTGACATATAAAGAGACGCTCTACTAAACATTTTTCCAAATGATATATAGTTTTTATCGACGGGGTACCAACTCAAGTAGTTGCTAAAAGAAGCGAGGCGCTCGTACTCATAATCGTAAGCTATTTTATTTTCAAACCCTCGAGTAAGCCTAACTCTAAAAGCAAGAGAAACTAAAAGTTTTTCACTTAAACAGTCACGACTACCGTAAGGAGTATACTCCTCGGCAGCTATGTCTAATTTCTGCAAGACACTCTCATAAGCACAACTAAAAAATATAATGATAATGCCAAAGCCATAATCTGGATGCGGGTAACATCCCTCTATTTTCGGTTGATTTAACTCGATATTAAAAACAAGAAGATTGAGCTCTGTGATTCTTGAAGCGATCTTATTTATTACATCCACAGCCCTAGTTCTATCTTTTTGACTTGAAAATTTAAACAAGTGAAACTTTGTAGCCGGCTCTTTATCAATGTCTTCTTTCTCTAAAATAATTTTCTCGTAACTTAACTGGCCGTCATTGATTGTTAATTTGTAACCGTTTATCGGATAATCCGCGTAAGTTGAGAATTCAGCGAAAGGAGTTCTAAGTTCTCTCCAGTCAGTAGATATAATTATTCTACGGATTTTTTCTTGCGGGATACTCAAAGAATCTTTAAGCATAGCTGAATACTTAAATAGCTGCTGAATCGCGCTTCTTTCGCTGTGCTTGCTCTTTTTTAGCTCAATTATGGTTAAATAGCCAAGGTTATCTTTGGCTAGGATATCAATGGACCCTTTAGTTCCGTCATCCGCTTCAACTTTGAATTCTTCTTCGATTAACTCTAACTTTGGATTAAAGCCCTTAATATTTTTAGCTATAAGAGTCCTAATTTCAGCTTCTGTCATTTCCAATTTAAGGTTCCTTCTTTTATGTAATTTATCTTTAAAACATGAATAAATAGCTCAACACTTCAATTTTTTGATTGGTTTACGAGCTCTTTATTAGTGGACCTAATAAGTCTTCTACAGACATAAATACGGGGGCAACAACAGAATTCCCCAATTGCTTATATGCTTTAATTGATCTTCTCCTGACCACTACACAACGCCATCACAGAACCTAAACCACTGTGCCGTATACCACTTAGCCTAACCTAAAATGCTGAATTCCAAGCGTTGAGAATAACTCTTAAATGCTTCGTTATAACGAGCTTTCAAAGTACTCTATAAAATCAATACATTCATGCTCATCAATCAAACATTGAGTAGTATTAATGGATTAGTAAAGGTATTGCTAACCTAGCATCGAGTCATATAGGTGTGTTGACACTAACTAAGAAAGGTCGGATAGGCGGCACCTGGTAACAGGCGGTGTCGCCCTCCTAAGAGCCATATGCAGTTAAAGTTACACTGCATACGGCTCAAGCCTCCACTAAGGCGCACTATGTTACCCAGTAACCACAAGGGTTACCTTTGCAATACTCACTTGAACATCAATGATTAACCTAAGTGCTTAAAGGGCATTTATCGCCCTTACTTCACCCTATCGACAGGGCTTCTGGGTCAGGTCTTGTATTTTTCCTATCCATTAGCGCATGTATGTATGGCAAACGTAATTAGCTGAAGACTACTCAACATTTTGAGTTAACTCACTTTGGGGCAATTCCATGCTACGAATGAAGCCTGTCATGATATTAAAAATATAAAAAACTCTATATACACACCGAAATTCAATGGTTAACTACATAGAAAGCATTAACGACAGTTTACTCATATTCCATTGAAACAGCGTAAGAAGTAGGCTTCTTGATAGATGCCTCATGAACCTCTTCTGCAAGGAAAGCATCAAGCCTTACTGGGACGGGGAGATCTTCAGCCCCCGTTTCTACGGAAACTAGGTAGAAGTAGTAGTTATCTTTGAGCTCTGGGGATGTTGACTTAGCCAGCTCATTTGATGATAGGTGAAAACTACAACCCTCTTTATTTGGAAGTTGTCTTAAGGTCTTTACCTCAATATAGCGTTCTGAACCGTCAATATTGAATGACAAGAAATCATATCCATATCCAGGTCTTTTAGTCCTATCCTGAATTTTATTTGCAAATTCAGAAAGCTCTAGTTCTCTCAATCTTTTCTTTTCCCATTTTAGAGCAAATTTTTCACTGTTCTTGCCAATCTTATCATTAGCATCATTCTTTTCTGGAAAATTAACTTCGGGATGGTTACGTACAGTCTTTTTCAGTTTTTTTCGAGAAACTTCATCAAGATTATTTCTAATGAATTTCGAGTACAAAAAAGACATAAACTTGATATTAGACCAAGACTCTGTAATGGAATTTTGAATTTTAAAGTCATAAAGGAGGTGTTGATATTCACTGACTGCCAGATTGGCCTCTAGCTTCAGCTCTTCTGCTAACAGAAGTGTATGCTCTTTACTGCAAATATTAATGAACTTCTCTGGGAAATACAGAGAAATGATCTTCGCTTTGAACATTTGCGATAGCAAGTTACCGTCGATTGCTGCGTAATCATTGTTTTGAGCGCTTTCAATAAGATCTAGCAAAGATGCTTTTACGGCATTAAAGGCTTTCATTTTGGTATCGCCATACTTCTTGGTAAAGCGATAAATTTTGGTTGTATCAGTTTTTGTCTGGCCGAAATATATCCCAAATTTATAAGCCGTTGATCCGGTGATTCTCGCCCAACTCCTTGTTCCAACCTCTACGAGATAACAGAATGTTTCTATCTCGTCTATATCTTTTCGCCCAATGACATATTCGGCGAGTTTGATATCAACCAACTCATCAGACGGATATGTCCTTATGAAGTTTTCCTGCTGATTCAAGGCTACCAATTCCCTGTCAGTATTGTAATTCTCCGAAAAATGCTTAAGTTCACTCTTCTTTAGCTTTATCTTTCGCATAGACGCCCTATCTTAGAAAAAATTATTTTAATTTTGTAATTGCCTAATTTTGCTTATGTACGTCTTGCATGGGCGATGAAAACACTCTGTAAGAAACTCACAGTTCAATAACATGCTGTTATTAAACGCTAACTACTAGAAAGTAACAAGAAATTTTAGTGAGGAGGGCTAAAGGAAGTCGCTCGCAAAATTGCGAGCAAATAAACATGAACATCATATGAGGCAGTAACATAACTAAATTTGGAAAATATTCAGATATTGAACTTAGTCATGTCAAGCAGCTAACGCGTAATGGTCGGATAGGCGACACCTGTTACCAGGTGCTGCCCTCCTAAGAAACCGTACGTGCAACTTTCACTGCATACGGCTCAAGCCTCCACTAAGGCGCACTATGTTACCCAGTAACCACAAGGTTACCTTCGCAATACTCACTTGAAGCTTTGATACTTTTCCTCAATGATTATCCAATCGATGGGTTGTCATTGAGCAATGCAAGGAGAGGCACTAACTTCATTTGAAGTCATCATTTGCGTTTCTCCATTAACAAAGTTCTTCTAGTTTACTTGCAACGGGAGACCAGCTGGAAGTGGGCTCACTTTCGTGCCAGAAACGAGATCTGTATCTGCATCATTACAATGCAGCATTGGCTTTCTTCAGCCTCCTTTACCTGCACCACTATCGACGATCTTCACAGACAGCTTTCCCAATGGGAGCGATACAGGCTTACCGTGTTCCGTATGTCGCGCAATGTCAGGGTAGACGCCCGCAATAGCGCTGATAGCATTTCGATCACGAAAGGGTATCGGATAACCCCTTTCCAGCTCCCATGCCATTTTGGCCACAGCGTATAAATCACTTCCGCTGCTTCCACTGTAACGCACCTTACGCGGATTTACGTATGATCGTCGTACTGACTCCCTAGCACTCACCCGACTTGTTGTTGTCAGGAGGAACGTCCTCTCACGATTTTGCTCCCGTCGTCCAGTCTGTGTCTGAACTTTGTTACGTTGTCTGGCTCGCTACTTTTTCAGAGCCATAGGGTCATCTGGTGATACAGATGGTTCACTCTTATCGTGGTGAAC
>NZ_JAUOEQ010000061.1:0-8704 GCF_031931965.1 Shewanella sp. SP2S2-6
GAAGGCGGCTTTGACTTGCCCCTGGAAGGGGCTATTCCAAGAACCTACATCATCTGCAACGACAATTGAGCCTCATGTTCCTGATCTTGTTTATCTTGATGGCGCACATATCGTCTAATGATTTCTTCATTAACCCCTACTGTATCTACAAAATAACCTCTGGCCCAAAAGCTATTGCCCCATAGCTTTTTACGTACATGAGGGAATTTATTGAATAGCCTTATCGCACTTCTTCCTTTCAATACTCCCATCAGCGTTGATACTGAAAGCTTCGGCGGGATTATGACTACCAAGTGAACGTGGTCTATCTGAACGTTTAATTCTAAAACCTCACAACCCTTCATATTGCAAAGGATATAAATTGACCTGTATAACTCCTTACCAAGGTTTCCTTTTAAAACGGTACTTCGGAGTCCAAACAATATGATATTTGCAACGCCAATAAACATGTGATGAACTTCTATAATCGCCCATGCTTTTCGTTTCCTCTTACTTGTGGTGAATAAGAAGTCTCTTTTAGCATGGGCGTAATTCAGGCTATAGCCTCAAGGAACAATCACCACCGCCAGAGGCGGTGGTTTTGGGATGACAATAAAAAAGCGCCAAACACGTTGGCGCTTTTCATAATGATCACTTATCAAATCAGCGTCATAGCCATCTTGCGGCGTAAATAGGCGATTTGCTGCATGTGTGGTAAATCCTTAGGACAGTTGTCTTGGCAGCCGAGTAAAGTCATACAACCAAACACCCCATCCTGATTACCAATCACATGGTAAAAATCCTCCGCTGTGCGCGCATCACGGCTATCCATCTCGAAACGGGCAATTTTCATCATACCGACGGCGCCGACAAAGGTTTCACGCATTTGCTTAGTCGCGCAAGCTGAAACACACACGCCGCACTCAACGCAGCGCTCAAGCTCATACAGGCGCGCAGCTTCGTCTGGGTCCATTGGATCTTCGAGGCAATGCACGCTGATATCGTTAGATTTTGGATGCAACCACAGCTTTAAGCGTTCGGCGAGTTCACGCATAAATTTACCGGTATTGACCGAGAGATCGCCAATCAACTCAAAGCCAGGCAGCGGCATTAACGTGATTTCGCCCTTGGGATATTTAGCGGTTAAAGTGCGACAGGCCAGCGTCGGGAGACCGTTAATCACCATAGCGCAACTGCCGCAAATACCGGCGCGGCAGACAAAGTCAAACTGCAATGAAGTATCTTGCTCTTCCCTGAGTTTATTGAGGGCGATAAAGACCGTCATCCCCGGCGTTTCGGTAAGCTGATATCGCACCATTTTCGGCTTATCGTTTGGCTCCTGCGGATCATAACGAAAGATATTAAAGGTTAACTGACGACCTTGGCTCATTATGATTTTTCTCCTAACGCATTGGCGGACGGGCTTTTTAAGGTATCACTCAAACGTTCATTATTGGGTTGTAAGCTCTCGGGCAATTCAAAGGGCATAAGCGCCCGCTGGCGTTGATAACGATCAGCATCCTCACCTAGCTCGGCTAAAATATTGGCAATCTGTTGCTCACGTTTTTCGGTATCCGGATGCACTATGGCGTTGTTGATGCCATAACCACGATAACCCGGCGGGAGCTCCATCTTCATCACATCGAGCGCTTCGTAATTAAGCACAGGTTCGAGCGCATCGGGATCCGGCCAACTGGCTAAGGTGCGATTTAGCCAGTCTCGATCATTTCGCTGTGGATAATCTTCTCGAGCATGGGCACCACGGCTCTCTGTTCGTGCCGCTGCGCCGCAGGCCACAGTCAGCGCCACTTTTAGCATACGCTTGACCCGCAGGGCTTCGACCAGCTCAGGATTGGCGTGACGCTTTTTACACTTAAGTCCGAGTTTACTCGAACGTTCCAGCAACACTTTAAGCTCGGCAACAGCCTTATCAAGCTCGGGGCCATTACGGAAAATCCCTACATAATCCATCATGATGCGCTGCATTTCACGTTTGAGGGCAAAGGCGCTCTCGTGGCCATCACCTTCGATCAGCAGATCAATTTCACTCAGCACCTGCTGCATAAAGCGTTCTGCAAGCTGAGTGTCAATCTCAAGGCTATTGTTCTCACAAAAATCGGCGACATATTTACCGATAATCATGCCGCCAACCACGGTTTCGGCCAACGAATTACCGCCTAAACGGTTAAAGCCATGCATATCCCAACAGGCCGCCTCACCGACACTGAACAAACCTTTAAGCTGTGGACTTTCACCCGTGGCATTGGTTCGAATGCCACCCATGGAATAATGCTGGGTTGGGCGCACCGGGATCCAATCTTTTGCGGGATCGATACCGAGGAAATTTTCACAAATTTCCTGCACTTCACGCAGGTTGGTTTCGATATGTTTGCGACCTAACAGAGTGATATCCAGCCACAGATGCGGTCCATAGGGGCTATCAACGCCCTTCCCTTTCCGTATGTGTTCTGTCATGCGGCGCGATACCACATCCCGCGATGCCAACTCTTTTTTATCGGGCTCATAGTCTGGCATAAAGCGATAACCGTCTTTATCACGCAATAAGCCGCCATCACCACGGCAACCTTCTGTAGTTAAAATGCCCACGGGAACAATGGCGGTAGGATGGAATTGTACCGCTTCCATATTGCCAAGCCTTGCCACGCCTGTTTCCAACGCGAGTGCTTGACCAATGCCTTCGCAGATAATCGCATTAGTCGACACTTCATAAATGCGGCCATATCCGCCAGTGGCAATAGTGGTGGACTTAGCCACATAGGCCCTGAGTTCACCGGTTATCAAACAGCGGGCGATCACCCCATGGCAACGTTTACCATCGTGAATCAGTGCCAGCGCTTCGATACGTTCATGGACGGGAATATCCATAGAAATCGCTTTGTTATCCATAGCGTATAACAGCGAATGGCCCGTACCATCGGCCGTGTAGCAAGTGCGCCATTTTTTTGTGCCGCCAAAGTCACGGGCGTTAATCAGTCCATGGGCTTCCTGCGCCTCATGCAAAGTCACTTTTTGCGCGTTCACAATCACGTCTCTTGGGCCTGCACTCACCCTCGACCAAGGCACGCCCCACGTCGCCAATTCACGCACAGCTTTAGGCGCACAGTGAGCAAACATCCGCGCCACATCTTGATCGCAGCCCCAGTCGGAACCTTTTACCGTATCTTGAAAATGCACATCTTCATCATCGCCCATGCCTTTTACGGCATTGCCTAAGCTCGCCTGCATACCGCCTTGGGCGGCAGCTGAGTGGGAGCGTTTCGCAGGAATGAGTGAGAGGACTAAGGTATCGAGCCCCCGCTCTTTGGAGGCAATCGCCACCCTTAAGCCAGCGAGTCCGGCGCCTACCACTAATGAATCGGTATAAATCAGTTTCACGCCTGCTCCTTAATTGGGTCTGTTGTGCTTGTGCCGTTTGCTGTATTCAACATTCTATTTATTAATAAGCTTATTCATTGATTTACTTATTCATTAATTGCCGGCGGAGTTAACTCGCATGGGGTAAAAACGCCAGCAGCGAAGCTATGCCGACGGTGACAAATAGCACGCTTACTATAGTTTTGATCTTACGTAATCGGTTGCGACTATTGAGATCCCGCGCCGCGCCCCATTTCAAGGCCACACGGTAAATACCAATCGCCGCATGTAACTCCACCGTGAGCAGCAACGGCAGGTAAACCATCCACACACCTTGATTCCAAATACGGTCGGCGCTTCCTTGGGGACCTATGGTTTCGGGGGCTGAGCCTATGAGCCACAGATGCACAGGCAGCAAGAGTAAAATCACCACACCGGTAATAGCTTGCCAGCGCCACAGACGCGTATCACTGTGGTTGATCACCTGCATTTGTTGCCTCAGTGCCCTTTGCTGACGCAAACTCATAGGTAACTTTTGCAGCGCAACTAACACATGCACTAACGCTAGAGCGGCAATGCCCATTGCAATAGCCGTCACCACCCAGGGATAACCGTGGCCATCGTCGGAGAGAAAACTCAACTCCATAGTGCGCGCCACCCAATTCATGGCATCGCTACCCAGTAAAATCGATGACACTAAGACTAAGTGGGTCCACAGAAAGACCGCGAGGATGACGCCAGACACGCTCTGACTTAAATCCAGCCAAGCACTCCATTTTTTAATAGTTAGTTTGATCGCCATCCTCTCGCCTCACGCCGTTGACCGTATCGAGCCAATCTCATTAAGTCTTACTGCAAATTAATATCGCTCACATATCCACATGAAAACGTGAGCCAGATCAATTGAGTGCTGAATAATTAACCTAATGCTTAAATAATAGCAGTGAAACAAAATCCTGCTGCCAGCTCAAAGCCTACTCAGGCACAAAGGGCTGCACAGGAATACCCAGCTCACTACCGATAAACAGATAGGACACTAGGCTCGCAGTCCCCAGACATAGCAGATAGATAATCAACACCTTAGCGACTTTTCGTAGACCTGAACGTTTAGTGGTTATGCCCCACTTTACCGCGACGCGATACAGGCCAATCATGGCGTGCACAACCACAGCAGGCAGCAACAGCACATACAGCAACCAAGCATTATCGTGATACACCCGCTCAGCCGATAAATGCGGGCCAATTTCAGGATTCAAAATCATAGTGAAGAGGTGAACTGGGACGAGGAAAAATAAAATAAAGCCGGTGATCAGTTGCCAAAACCACGCATGGGTGTCCTTGTGGTTGATACTACCCATGTGCAAGCGCAGGGCGCGCCATTGCCCGAGCTGCGCGGGAAAACGCCGCAGTGCTACCGCCGCATGCACTATCACCACCAATAGCATAAACACTGAAAACACTTTAGTAACTATGGGGAAACCGTGTCCTGTGCTGCTGAACATGCCACCTTCAAGCAACTGCACCACACGATAAAAGGCCTCTTTTCCCAGCAAAATGCTCGACTCAAAATGCATATGCAGCAATAAAAAGCTGCCGAGCATAATCCCAGTCGCACTCTGTAGCCTATCAGCCTTTGCTGACCAAGGATGACCTTGCGATGTACTCACCCTATTGTGAACTCGAGTTATGCTTGTCATCTTGGATTCACCTATGTCGTTTGTCGTTGGCACCTCTTGGCAAACTACACCATAGCAGTAACGCAGATCCGGCTTCAGCATCACAGATTTAAAGCGTGAGCCAACTCACCTGATTGAGTGCAACTCTTAGAACAAGATCACAAAAAACGCACCAAACCAAACAAAGGTAAAACCAATTAACCAATATATTTCATGGTGTTATACAAAAAATTAAAACTGACAATTCGCTTTCCAGCACCAATCGATGCGTGTTCGCTAACACTTTGTCTACGCAGACAAAAACGCTACACCGCGATAGTCAGTCGCAGAACCTTAAGCCATGGTTTACAATAGCGCGATATTTTGAACCCTTAGCGTTTGCACACTCAGCCACAGGATGCCCCCATGCCTTGGATCCAACTCCGAATCAACACCAATAGCGATGACGCTGAAACCATCAGCGACTTGCTCATGGAAGAAGGCTCAGTCTCTATCACCTTTGAAGATGGTAAAGACACCCCTATTTTTGAACCTAAACTGGGCGAAACCCCACTGTGGCGCGATACCGTTGTCGTTGCCTTATTCGATGCAGAAACCGATCTGACACCGACCATCGCCATGCTGAAAACCTTGCCTTTTCTCGGTGAGAACTTCAGCCATAAAGTCGAACAAATTGAAGATAAAGACTGGGTACGCGAATGGATGGATAACTTCCACCCCATCCAATTCGGCACGCGTCTGTGGATCTGCCCAAGCTGGCGCGAGATCCCCGATCCAACCGCAGTCAATGTGATCCTCGATCCCGGTCTTGCCTTCGGCACAGGCACTCACCCTACGACTGCATTGTGTTTAGAATGGTTAGACAGCTTAGATTTAAGCAATGAGGAAGTGATCGACTTTGGCTGTGGCTCTGGCATCTTAGCCGTAGCCGCACTGAAACTGGGCGCGAAAAACGTCACAGGTATCGATATCGACTATCAAGCCATCGACGCTTCACGTGCTAATGCCGAGCGCAATGATGTCGCCGACAAGCTAGCCTTGTACTTACCAGAAGATCAACCCGCCAATCTCAAAGCCGACGTACTGGTCGCCAACATTCTTGCCGGCCCACTGCGTGAATTAGCGCCTTTGATCGCAGAACGCGTAAAAACCGGTGGCAAACTTGCCCTTTCCGGTCTCCTCAAAGAACAAGCCCAAGAAATCTCTGACTTTTATAGCCAATGGTTCGATATGGACGCAGCGGCTCACAAAGAAGATTGGAGCCGCTTGACAGGCAAGCGTAAATAGCGCTAAAGGGTGGCGCAACATGCGCCACCGCTGGCTTCCAACTATTTAGCCTCTGACTTCTCGCCGATTAAAAGTCAAGAAAAAAAATTACCTCTAGGTCATTTATTGACCTTTTCACGGCCAACAAAAAGGGCTACTATAGCGCCCCTTTGAAGAGCTAAGGTGAAACATAAAATGCAGATTGGACCCTATCAACTGAACAATCAGCTGATCGTGGCACCAATGGCAGGTGTCACCGATCAAGCTTTCCGTAATCTTTGTCTTCGTTATGGCGCAGCCCTAGCGGTTTCCGAGATGCTTTCATCCAATCCTGAAGTTTGGGATACAGATAAAAGCCGCCAGCGCATGACGCATTCTGGCGAGGAAGGCATCCGCTCAGTGCAAATTGCAGGAGCCGATCCTGATTTAATGGCGCAAGCCGCGTTGTTCAATGTTGAACAAGGCGCTCACATCATTGATATCAATATGGGTTGCCCCGCGAAAAAAGTGAATAAAAAGCTGGCTGGCTCAGCGCTGATGCAAAACCCGCCGCTGGTAAAAGAAATTTTACAAGCCGTGGTCGCCGCAGTGAATGTGCCCGTCACGTTAAAGATTCGCACCGGCTGGGAGCCAGAACACAAGAATGGTGTTCAAATCGCCCAGATTGCCCAAGATTGTGGCATCGCCTCGCTCGCCGTTCACGGTCGCACGAGACAATGTATGTACAGAGGCGACGCTGAGTACGACACGATCAAAGCAATCAAGCAGAATGTCTCGATTCCTGTCGTCGCGAATGGGGATATCGACAGTCCGGAGAAAGCCCGCTTTGTGCTGGAATACACCGGTGCCGATGCCTTGATGATAGGACGGGGTGCTCAAGGACGGCCTTGGATTTTCAGAGAAATCCAGCACTACTTGGAAACGGGTAATAAGCTAGCGCCCATTGAGGTTGCCGAACAGCGTCAAGTGATGCTGGAACACCTCACCAAACTGTATGATTTGTATGGTGAATACAAGGGTATCCGCTTCGCCAGAAAACATATGGGATGGTACCTAGACCAAGAAGCTCAGCGCCAATTTAGGGCTGACTTTAATCGGCTGGAAACCGCTGCAGAACAGTATTCCCTCGTGGAATGTTATTTTGATGAATTAGTACAGAATTAATAAAGAGCAGAATAGAATGTTTGATCAGACAACTAACACAGAAGTTCACCAGCTTACCGTTGGCAAAATCGAAACCGCAAACGGCACTATCAAGCCCCAGTTATTACGTGACGCAGTAAAGCGTGCCGTAACTAACTTCTTCGCACAGTTGGACGGTCAGGAAGCACAAGAAGTTTATGAAATGGTGCTAAGCGAAGTTGAAGCGCCTCTGCTTGACATCATCATGCAACACACTCGTGGCAACCAAACCCGCGCAGCAAACATGCTAGGTATCAACCGTGGTACTCTGCGTAAAAAATTGAAAAAATACGGCATGAATTAATCCGCAAGGATTAAGTGATTGTTAGGAAAGGGGTTAACCTGTAAGGGTTAGCCCCTTTTCACATTATATGTACCCCCATATGTACCCCGAGAGAATTCCTAGTCGAACCTTTATCAATGAAAACGCCTATACCTATCTCAATACGAATTAAAACATCAGACCATCCGAAATGGCCTAAATGGTTTTCAATTAAGAACTATGATTGCCTTGCAGATCTCACCGCTGCACAATTTCTTAATGAGCTAGAGTTCAGGTTGACCCTTCACAACTCACCGACTTTACCTAATGGTAGAAAGCTGACTGACAGTAAACGGTGGCAACTGATCCAGAAGGGCTATGTCATCATCAATTCAAATCCGATTACGCCGCCAGACTTTCCGACAGTCATCGCATTGAACCATATTGATCTTCTCGGGATAACTGAAGAGATTAAACTCCGCAGTGGTGATCACTACTTAGACTTAGAGCCGCAACTATTAATGCCTTTGCTGGGGCAGAATCGAGACTTAACTGTGGTAGGCATAGACTTAACTAAACCCAATAAAGCGATATTGGGTGACTGTGAGTTCCTGATTAATCAGTTGCGTAAAACCCTATCAATCCCCGAATCCAAAGCGCCTGATAATTTTCAAGCAAATGAGAAAACCTTCAAAAAGCTGCTGACTTATAAGTTGATCCCCTACCTTGATCTCATGATGTATTGCTATAACCATGTCCCTTTTTATGAAGATAATTGGCAAAAGCTGGAATTTACACAAAATGTACTAAGTGAATTACTGCTTGGAGAAGAATCTAAACAAGAGCTTCGAATCGAGCTATATAAAAAAACCTATGCACCGTTTTATCGCAAGATTCTCGGCAACGAATCTCATCTAACGCAACTGCTTGCCAATATCAGGCACAATACTTGGGCGTTAGGCAC
>NZ_JAUOEQ010000062.1:0-7670 GCF_031931965.1 Shewanella sp. SP2S2-6
AGTTGATTGCCAGCATTAGTGTTTTTGTCACTTTTTTGTATTCTATTTCTGAAACTTTAAAAGGCACTTTATTTACCATAGGTATTGGAGGCAATATTTTTACTTTAGTAGCACCAATGAGCGATTCAAACTCTATATTCAAATTGTAGCTTCGATAAGATTTACAGTTAAACGTACTAGTGAAACCACCACAAGGCTCTCTAACTCGATCACTTTGTATTAAATCCTTGGCTTTTTCAGTGAATTTTTCATTATTTACCTGAACACTTATTTCATTGTTTTGCCATTCAACACTACTACCATCTACGACTTCGACTACCAAATAAACAGAATTGTTACCTAAATTAACTTTAAAACTGGCCCCTTCCATTTCATATCGAAAAGTTGATGGGATTTGTGCGCAGCCATTTATAATGACGTCACCACCAAGTCCTTTTGGACTCATAAAAGTGGCCGTATTTGGCGCACATCCAGCAATCAATATAAAAAGAACAAGTATTAGATTACGCAAATTTTATCCTTAGCTAACGTTGGAGTTAAGCCGCGCCGTTAGGCGTCGGCTTGAACGACTTGTATGGATAATGAACTCACCTCAGTTTTACCCCACAAGTACCACACTCTTTGGGAGAGATTTGAATATCTGATCCACCTAAAGGCGCTGGCAAGTGATTACAGTTTGGACACCTGTAATTGTATAAGCCATAAAAAATCAATCCGAAACCAATCAGAAATGGTATCGTTGGATTAATGTATGTTTCCGTTACAGCGTTGAATAAAAGCGTAACACCGAACATAGCGAAAGATACTGCAAAAAGTACAGTTAACCTTTTTTCTTTTTTAGCAAACTCGATTATAACTTCACTATCGGTCATTGTTCTGATACCGCATAACGCCCCTCTAATAAATGAACCATATGCTGGCGGGCGATTTGCACAGCAAATGGCATGACAGCCTTGGTGAATCTTAATTAAGAGGCTTGTATGGCGAATATTAAGAAACTGACTGAAACAACTAAACAAGAAACACCAAGAAACCTGTAAAATTTTGTAGCCTTTTTCACACCTGCTTCTTTGTCTTCAGCATGTTCATATAGCCAGCGTCCTGTTTGACCATCAAACGCTAAGATGAACTCTGTCGGTAGCAAGATCAGCAAAACACCAATTATTCCAATAACGCTCAACATGAAGGTAACCATAGCCAGAACCTAACGCCAGCCTAAACGGCGAGCAGCTTGTTGCGAGTACAGCGGCTGCAGGCCGCGATGTTTAAGGCACTTGTTAGTGCTGCAGGCTAAAACGGAGCGCATATTGTTCCTTGATGATAAATCATTTGCCATTGAGTGCGACTATTCTGCCGCCAGATTGAACACCTATGCGAATAAACTGGTGATGGTTGTTCAGCTTTTGACATCTTCGCTTTGTATAACAGCTGAGCACAATCTGAGCCAAGCATTCGTAACTCATAATTACTTGCGATTATTTCAGGCGCAACCTCATTTGGTAGCCGCCTTAAGACATTAGCCTTCCCAAATCGCAATCCTGAGGCACCAATTTCGATAAAGTCATCTGAGATTAATTGCGCAAGTTCAATTGAAGAGCCTCGAACCTCTGGCAGAAAAAGATACTCTTCCAACTCTATTAGTACTTTCTTCAAATCTTCCAATTAAACTCCTAAACGTCCTAATGCTCAAAGCTGCTGAGTGGTAGCGTCGGCTGGCTTTGCCTGTTATATGCCGCATTTATCGACCTTAACACCGCAATGCATGCAGTGGACTTTGTCGGTAAACCATAAAAATGCCACTTCTAACCCACTGTCATGAGTATCTGGTTTTATTTCTTTGAATCCTCTAACCATCAATGATTTGCCGCAATTAGGGCATTTAACAAAGAAGGCTAAAAAATGGTGAGCGATTGAAAGCAGCACGCCAACCATGATGCTAAAAAACATTAAAAAATCGAATGAGCTATCGTCAGTAATGGATTTGTATATTAGCCAAGGAATCCACATGAAAATTCCAACTGCGCCTATTATTGCAAACCATTCGCTTAATTTTCCCAACGAAACTTTCATTCTACTCCTAAGCTAGAAAAGGCATATAACGCTTTGCTTTGCGGCGCGCGTTAGCGCGTCCGGTGGAGGCCACGCTTTTTGTCGCCGTAACAAATAACAGCCACTTGTTATATTTCATCGCGAACCTTAACCAAAATTTTTCCTAGTTTATTTTGGCCAGTCCCATCTTGACCACAACCCCAATAATAGTCACCTGGAGCATTCTCAACTATGTCTTGGGTTCCTGTGAACTTAAGTAATGCTGCTAACTCAGGATGGGTTTTGAACTTTTTCAGGACTGCTTCATACATAATGTTGTCCTTAACTTTTTCCCAATCAGTTCTTATGGCTACTTTCCGGCTCCTGCCAAGTTCAGCAGCAATTTTGGGGGTATGGGCTGTTCTGATTCTTTCTTGATACTTTTTACTCTCAAATTTTTGAGCCTGAAAGTAGTGTTCCACTGTGGGCCACCAAACCCCGTCCATCTCAACACCGAACTTTGAGAAGTTACTAAACTCTCCAAACTCATCTGTCTTTGTATAGAAAAAGATCGTCATGCTGACCTATGAAATATAACGCCGCCAGCAGCGGCCGAGTGAAACGAGGTCCAGCGACCGTAGGGAGCGATGCTGGCTGGCCTTGTTATGAGCTTTTGCTAGTGCCACAACAAATTATTCTTATAGTTCGCAGGAGGTTTTCCATCAGTAGTTAACCCTAAGTAGTAATAAAAACTCACCATTTTACCGCCAATGTCGGCGGAACCAACAAAATACCAATGATCTGTATAAGACACTAAACCGAAGTGTGAGCTATGAGAAGCCTCTGAAACTTTAATTTTAGCCCCCTTTAGAAGGGACGCAACATCCATTCCGCGAGGACAGGATTTGAAACCATGGTTTTCATATAGCTCGTTAACGGGTAAGCCTTTCGTAAACATTGCATTATTATCAACAGTGCAAATGAAAGCGTTCTTTTCTAAATGCTTTATGCCTATGTCACCTTCAAATTGAGAACTATCTGAAACATTTTTTATGGTTGTGCAACCAACCAAGAGAATTATCAGGCTACAAATTAGTAAGTTATTCATATGGCTCGTAACGGCTAGCACAACGGCGTAGTAATATTGGCGACTTTTGTGCGTATTTTTACGCAAAAGGTGCCAATATTACGGAGTCCGTTGGTACTACTTGTTAGCTGATTACTCTGCATATTCTTCGATTTCCCATTCTGCACCAACATGTTGACGCCATGCATGCCAGCCAGGAGGGATATGTGCCACCTCTTTAACTGTAGGGTCTAATTTTACAATTTCAGCCATACATACAAGCGCAATATTTTCTTCTTCTGCATCATCTAAACCGATGAATTGCCAACCATGATCTTCATCATCGTGGCTTACGTGAAGTATTGGAGCGCCCTCATGAATAATATCTTTGTTTGTCACCGCTACACAGGTTTCTATCTGGTCAAATGGCCAATCACTCATGACTTCTCCTAGCAGCTAACGACCCGCGCATGCGCGCGAACTTGTGAGTGTCGCTGCAGCCGCAGGCTGCAAATGACGCGGCTTGTTATAAATCAATAGCCGTGATTGTTGGTTCATCATCGTATGTAACTATGTCAACGAAATCATCGTCTGAGACAACCGCAAAATGACGATATTTACTTTTGTCCATTGAACGATCTCTTTCTTCGTAACAAAAATCGATTAACTCTGTGTTAAACAACTCAAATATGAAACTGCTGGCAAATACTGGCCCTTCAAACTGACTCTGGAATCTCAAAAGATCGCCTTCATCCATGACCCTGAACAAAGTAGGTGATCTAAACATAACGACATAAGAACTTTCCAGTTTTCTGTATTCGATTTGGATTGTTAGCAAACCATAAGAGTATGAAAGATTGGCTAAAAATCTGTTCTGCCCTGGATGTTCTTTGAGGCCTTTCCATGGTTCGACGTGCACACATTTCTCCTGATTTAACTTGTTATAAGCACTATTCAATTTTTGCTCCACATTTATGACAATGGTCTTGTGGCCAACGTAACGAAAAGACACTAAGTCCACGAAAAACTTGCCTTGAGCCACATTGAGGACAGCTTAATTTGAAGGCATAGACAATAGCAAAAATACCCCAACTCATTCCTAGCCAGTATGTCCAATTCTCTAAATAGTAAAAGTTGGTAGCGTCAAAGCTAGTTGTAGATGTTTTGTGTATTACTGTGATGATCAACTGAACCACTAAAATGCCAATTAATCTCAATTTGTACTTGTTCATTGAATGCAGGCTTCCATGTGCTTATAACGCCCAAATAATGGGCAAATATCAGTTGGTTAAAATAAGCGACGCAGGAGCAAAAACCAACTGTTATTTGTCCTGATTAATTTGCTTGTTAGTTTACAATTACGCCAATACTAGTGAAAAAGCACTTAGCCAAATTAGCTGAAAGCCATATGAAATACGCTGATGGATGCCAGGATTGCTTTGGGATTTTACAGCTTTAGCCACTGCGAAAAGAAAATAAACAGCAGCGACAACAGAAACCAATGAAAAAATGCGGAAATATAATGGAATAATTTCAGTTGTTGGACTGATAGCAATTAATATTGGTGCTACAACTAATGAAAGCAACATGATAAAACCTGCCCAAGAATGTACCTTACAATTAAAAGTTGGATTCTTAGTAAATGGATCGGCGTCCATTGGGAAGTAACCGGCGACCCATGTACCAACACCATGAGATATAACTAACCAACCAGCAATATTCACTAAAGTTGAAACATTTGAGAGTTGAGCCAGATACCAACCGAAAAAGCAAAATAGAAAACCAAGAGGATAATTATTAATTAAAGGAGACAATTTTTCAGTTGGGCTACCAGTCGCACCTAACTCACTACAAAATTGCTTTGAATGGCTGTAACCAGCATAAAACCTACTTGCTACATAAACACCAATGAATATCCAGATTGTTGCAATTAATCCTGAATAGATCGCAATACTCTCAAACACCACCAAACTCCCTTTGTAAACTAACGCCGCATTAAGCGGACAAAAGTAGTGGGTTAAAATGTGTAGCGAAGCGAAACGTAACCCACTGTTTTTGTTCCGTTTAAATGCCTTGTTATGTTTTGCCATCTAATTATTAATTTTCGTTAAAACTCATTAGTGAATTCATGAAAATCAGGTATATTTTTGCTTAAGTACATAAATAAATCACTATACAGATCCACAAGTAAATGCATTGAATGGATAAATTTAGCATAGTCTTCATAGTTAGGAGAGCTATCATTCAATAGCTCAACCGTTGCCCCATTAGTTTCAATTTTAAAATCTTTTCCAGACTTGTTAACCATTACATTGTGTATTGTATTTCTGAAATTAAACAAAAACGATACCAGTTCTTTTGCCTTATCAAGTTTTTTGTCATTCTTCAAATTAACAAAGTCTATTTTAGACAATACGAAGTCAATTTTCTCTCGTGACGATACATATGAATTTGTTTTAGTGAAAATTTCATTTTTTATCAATTCTAACGCTTCATTATCGTTAGAATTATAAGACTCAACATATTTATTTAACTGTGATTCTAACTTTTTCATTTTGGAATTTTTACTTTTATAGCGACTTTTTATTACGTCATACGCTTTACATACCCAAAATTCGAAAACAGAAAATGCATTAACAATAAAGCGAGTTATAGCCATATGGTTTTGATTGTCTGTTTGCCAGACATAAATATCTTTTAGATCGTTATGGACCAGTTCATGATCATAGTTAGAGTTGTTTATTTCCAAATAATCAAAATACTTATTGTTATCTGTGCATTTACGTATTAATAAATCTATTTCATCCCTACCACTTATATTAGTGAACTCATCATTCAGTATATAAATTAATGGCATATTTATTTCATCATTAAGATCTGAAAAAAAAGTACTTTTAGACGTGTATTTACAGAATTCCGCCCAATATAAACATCGGGATTTCAAGCTAATTAAAGCTTGTAGTCTGTCTAGGTTATTGGCATCTACCATGCTAACTCCGAACTAAAAAACATAACGCTGCCAGCAGCGGCCGAAAAGCCGCGCAGCGGGTTTGAGGTCCAGCGACCAACGGGAGCGTTGCTGACTGGCTTTGTTAAATGTCATTACCGCTGCACCACTTGTGCCAGTGGACTTATTAAAAGCGCTGACAACAACACCAGCCCCAAGCAAAAACTAAAACCAGAGTACATTGCTACTTTTGCCACCCATAGTTGTTTAACTGAGCACTTATATACCAACAACGCGACGAAAACCGCACACAACGAAAGCACAAAAGTAGCAACCACCATAGTTGCATCAAGCGTTGTATGTCCGTCATTGCTGTATCCTGCGAATTTATACCATTGCCACAATGCGTGATGAACTCGCTCACCGATACCCAATAATTGAACAATTGCGGTAATGGCTAGAAAAACAGATGTAAGACGGTACACATTATTCATGGCATTTAACGCCCCGCGCATGCGCGCGAACTTGTGAGCGTCGCAGGGGCCGAAGGCCCAGAATGACGCGGATTGTTATGTGTGAATTTCAAATCGAAGCTCCCCGCCAGATATTTTTATATTGCCAAAATCACCGGTAAGCTCAAATCCACCATAGACCACCTGCAATGTATCAATGTTGCCATAATCAATTGAACCGTCTGGATCAGTTGATGACATTACAGCTGATTTGGGTTTTAAACCAGTTACGGAAACTGTATTAACGAATTGAAGTATTGCTTTTCGGTAACACGTATATTCATTTAGCTTTGGCTCAACATAATATTTGGACTCTGGCCAAATGCTGGCTTCCAGTTCAAAGCACAGGCGGTTATTTACATAATTCCAATCTAAAACGAAAGAATCATTGAGATCGATGCCCTTAAATACTTCCATTTGACGCCAATCCATAGTCATTCACACATAACGCCAAGCGCACCAGAAAACAAGAGTGTTTTGGCCAAAGGCCAGCGAGTGGTTTTCTGAGTGACGCGCCTTGTTATGTGAATTACTCACTGTAATGACGAATCACAGAAACTTTTCCATTTTCAATTTCTAGAACTTCAAATGAATGGTAATTCAATGTCATAAGCTGACCATTATCAGGGTGAATACCTTTAGCTAGGGTATCAAATTCAATCATTATTACATTATGCCCATGTGCGTGATTAGTGAGTTTAGCGGCATATTCTGTATGGATCCCTAAATAATATGTCATTCCTTTGCGCATACCGTCTTTGCCATTTGGTTCACGACTATCATCATTTGAGTATGGTAAATGTTGATACCCAACATCGTCTGTTAAAAAGGATAAATATCTCTCAAGATCCTCTTTGTTAGCATTTGGCTTCTGAACGTTAGTCCATGCAGCAAAATAATCGTTGGTAAATTTTTCATAATCAAAATTATCTTCGCTAGCGAATGAATTAATCGAAACTAACACCGATAAAACACATAGGATTGATAGTAACTTTTTCATTTGTACTCCTTTACTAGAAATTCACATAACGCCGCGTTAAGCGGACAAAAATTGTGGGTTATAATGTGTAGCGAAGCGAAGTGAAACGTAACCCACTGTTTTTGTTCCGTTTAAACG
>NZ_JAUOEQ010000063.1:0-5721 GCF_031931965.1 Shewanella sp. SP2S2-6
ACCGTTAAGCTTATCAGCTACCTACTGGAAAGACAGTTTAGCCAGCAACTGGCCGATGTGTGGAATATCGGCCTTAATCTCGCCCTGCGGATCTCCGACTTACTGTCGATTAAGTTCAGCGATATCCAGGGCGATAGACTCATCATTAAGGAGTCCAAAACCGGCAAAATCGCCAACATCAAACTCAACTCAAAAACGCTAGAACGGATACAGCGTATTGCGCTCGAACATCCTAACCATATCTACCTGTTTCAGTCCTACCGTAATCAACGGGCGAAGCACATCAAACCCGCGCCTTTGTCACGGCGCTATATTTGCCGCGCACTGACGATGATTGGTGAAGAGCTTAAAATTGCCTTAGGCACCCACTCGATGCGCAAAACCCGTGGCTATCTGCTGTATCAACAAACCAAAGACATTGGCCGAGTAATGAAGATGCTCAGACACAGCGCCGAAGAAACCACCCTGCGGTATATCGGTATTGAGCAAGACGATATCGATAAGGACTTTGTCGAGCTAGAAATCTAACCCGCGCTTATCGCTTACTCGATAGCGCTTCCCTTTAAATCCCTCACACAGCCAATAGACCATCAACGTGAACACCTGCAACTAACCTCAGTCGGCATGTCGTAATGGCGCGTCACAATGATGCCCCTTGGCTAAGGAAACATTTATGCAAGCATTACAACCTGGCGATCACCTCGTTACCAATATCGACGTTCTCGGCTTAACCGAACACCATGGCCTCTATGTGGGCAATGGAAATGTTATTCACTTATCTAAACAGGGCATGATTGAAGAAATCGACCTCCAGCGATTTGCTGGTGGCCATAAGATCAGAGTGAAAAAGTCCAGCCTGTTTCCCCATCAAGCTATTGAGCTTGCACGCAGTCAACTGGGTTATACCTCATACGGCGTTGCTACGAACAATTGTGAGCAGTTCGTCAACGAATGCTTAGAAAGAACCAGCACCTCCAATCAAGTCAGTAATCTCACTCACGTTGCCCTGCAAGGCTCTGCCAGAGCAGGCTTACTGGGAAGTACTGCTTCAAAGCTGGCCACGGGAACCGTCGCAAACGTCGTGTTAGCCTCTACCGCAGTAAAAATGACTGGCGAATACCTAGGGCTACCCGATAACCTCAACACGCTCCTAGGGACGCCAGGGGATCTTGTTGCTAAGCCTGCAGAATGCCTACTAAAAGGCACTGCGCAAACCCTCAGTGACAGTTACGATTGCTTAAGCCAAGGAGAAATAACTGATGCTGGGATCAAGCTTGTCACAGGCAGTTTAGAAACCGGCTTAAACACGGTTTTGATAGGCGCAGAGGTGGGGGGTAATGGGGTAAAAGCTGGCGCTAAGCTGATATCCGATGCATGGCATTGGCTAAGGTCATAGTACATTCAGTCAGTATTAAGGCCTCGCTAAGCTACGCATAACACCTGGCGGGCTATGACAAACGAAGCGGCATTCATTGCCGCTATCGTTTTTAGCCTTACCTTACAGAGTATAATTGGTCGGATCCTAAGCTCATCTTGCTTTAATTTTTAGCTTCATTCCACCAGCAAGCAGATTTACAACTAAAGAGCTTAACTCGTCAGCCCCCCTACTAACCTCTTCACTTCGTTTTACCTAACCGTAAGGCCCACTCCATTACCTGCCACGCTGCTAGCTAGCTTTTCTAACGTCTCATTTTGCAAGTCAAATACATATAAGTCGATACGTTCATGCATAAAAGTATCTGACCAAGGAACCAAAGACATGCTCAAGGTTTCAAGTGTAATAAATCTGCCATCATCGCTTTTGCTTACAAAATTAAAATTGCCCGAAAAGGATAATTTTTTAGTTTTCAGCACTTGCCCATCGGAAAGTCGCAACCAATAGAGTGTTCTACCGTGAACAGCTAATCCCTTATCTTCATTTAAATAGATCACATCTGCATAACCTTTTAATGAAAACTTACTAAAGGATAAATCGTTCCCATTGACAAGGTAGAAGTCACCTTTACTAAGATAGAAGCTCACGACTTTATCAGGATAGGTGTACACATTAGGTGGCCGCATAACTATACCGACTTTATCAATGCGATGAACCTCTTTGCCTTCCTTAACAAAAATAATTTCACCCACATTGTTGATTACTGAAAAATACATATATGAGTCTTCAGTAAAAAAAACAGTACCTCGGCGCTCAGGGTAATACTCGACAGAAGAGTCCTGAAGATTAAGAATATACTCACCAGGATTTAAAACACCATTGGAAATGGATAACTTATCGCCATAAACTCGCATAATAGGACCGTTACCAGCATTCACATGATATTCTTTTATGGTAGTGAGAGTTTTTATATCAGTAATATGGATTCTACCAATAGCATGGTCTAGCGTATTAGAAATGATGACCTGTGTAGGCATTGCTGAAGCCATAAAGCTTACTCCCAATAATAAAACTGATAAGAGACTAATTTTTAGGGCCATAAGTCACCTCAATCTGTCGCCTTACACTATCGGCCTAAGAGAGAATAAACATAATTCACTGCAGTAAAATTCATTACGGTAGACATAAAGTCCTTATCCATGCTCATTTTTTAATGTTAACGATATCGATAAGGACTTTGTTGAGCTAGAAATCTAACAACAAGGAGGGTAATCCCTCCTTATTTTTTTGTTAATCTCCGGCCTGTAAAGTACACTCCATATCCTTAGAAAAACGGATACCAGATCCATCAACAACCCAGATCAACTCATTTCCCTCGTTTTTTCCTTTTCAAGCAATAAATTGATTACGCTCCCATCAAAAGTATGGATAATCTTTCCTTCTGCTTCGATATCAATCCGCTCTAAAGTGACTTCTTCCTTCCGCTTTACACCAAAAATCCCCTCCCCCATAGCCCCCAAACCAAATACACGGCATGGTGGCCACTCATGGGAAAAGGTTTCACCATTACGGTAAGTAACGGTTAATTTAACTGGAATAGAAAACTCACTTCTGACGTTAGGGCCTGGAAATTGATCACATGCAGCAAGAAGCATACAAAAATAAAGCAACAGTAAATTTTTCATTGTGGCCATCATACACCAAAACCTCGACTATAATTTTGCACAGCATTTTCGAACACATAAAAAACTTTAGCATGCTTTACACTGCTGATTTCTTGTTGGCATCACCTACAACCTTTTACGAGATAGAGCGATTCATTTTGCTTTTCACCATCCACATAAATTTTTAGCTCCTGAGCACCTGTGAATACAGCTTTAAATGACGAACTAAACAATCCATTTTGAACATACTGAGCTGGGGGTATCACAGGTTTGTACTCATAAGTCAGCTCTCCAGCCCTAACCCTAAAACAATCGAGGTTATATGCAACTTGGGTTGCTTCACCAGGTTCAATTCGAGACAACTCAATATCTGAATAACCAGACAGAATGTGGATGGGAATACTGCTCTCATTCAAAACCTCAACATTAAATTGAGTAGGACACCCCACCAAACTTAAGCTAGTAAGCACTGTAGCAACCGTTTTAAGCAACACATGTAAAATTCTCATAAAACCTGCACTCAATGAGGGGCTAGCTTTCAAGATGTACTTAGGTCTTTCGTAAAATCAACAATTTAGTCCGTTTTAGTTAGATGACATCCACCTAATCAGTTTTTTATGAAAATAGATAATTTGATGATTATCCAGCGGTAGATGGGAGCCTGTAAAATCGAGAGCAAAATCCACATCTTTGACCTTTTCAGGGAATTTAAAGTACAGGTTATAACAGTTATCTACAAATTCACTGTCGAGCCGTAAACTCTCTTTGTTATCGGCAATATCGACACTGCGAGTACCTCTTTCACCATCAATAGAGCGATCAAAACCACAAAATTTAGTATCATAGTCTTTAAATTTCATTACCCTATATGCCTTAAAATGCCTTTCAACACCATCAACTTTCATGATTAGCACGATATTGTTTGCGATTAACTCAACATTCAATTTCAAGGGTTTTACCCCCAATGCGAGTATGATTTCATCATCATTAAATTGACTATCGGGCCAACGGTTCATCTCGATACCCAATATCGCATTCCCTCGATACTTGGTTTCATAATTGTTGAATAGTAACGACAAATTAACGTCGGGAAATTCAATAATATCATCAAGGCTTTTGTTATACGTGTATTCCTTAGTATCGGGAACGGGCTCCCAAAGGCTAACTGAAGGCACACTGGCCACCTCCAGAGTCGTGGAAGTGCAGCCACACAAACAAAGACCGATAAGCAGTAACAAATACTTCATCACTCATTCCTTCTACTCTTGCCCATATCAGCTCAAAACTAATTTAGCCAATACATCAACTGAATCAACACCAAGCGACTTCATGGGCTTTACTGAGTAGATAAAAATACACGGTTAACGCCTTGGCTTTACCACTCAAAAAATCCTCGGACACTATTAGCCAGAATTCCCCTTTGAGCCTGGAGTGATTATGCTGAAGTCAATATTTCTGTCTTGTAACCACTGTTCAACTTTTTTCTTCTGTTTATAGGCGTCTTCATTTTTATCCATCACCCGCTCATGCTCGGCTAACCAATCAAATAAAACAATGATGCCTCTCCGGTTAACCATTTGGAACTCGGCGCCACGATTTAATAGATCTAAAACAATATCGTATCGACGTCTACCAGCTGCTTGAGTTAATAAGGTAGCGTTTGTGTTTGTTTTTATATTAAGATCTGTGCCAGCTTCAATGAGCAGATAATAATTCCTGGGTATCGTTTTTCCGCCTAATTCCACTGTTTCCTCAATAGGTGGGGCATCAAACATTCCCCCTTTAAGATTGGGATCGCCACCATAGGCTAATGCCAACTGTAAAAAGCGACTATCTTTATTTCTAGTCGCCCAATGCATTACAGTACTAGAGCCCTCAAGTTTGACATTGGGTGTGGCACCTTGTTTTAGTAATTCTTCAAAGCCCTCAAGGTTACCCTTATAAATTGCCCAAAACAGGGGCGTGCCTGTCGACCTTCCTTGAGCGTTGACATCGACCCCATTTGCCACTAACTCACGGATTTTTTTGATATCGCCTTTTCCTGCCGCTTTCGCCAATGCTCGAACTTGAGGATCAGGGAATATCTCATCCAAATCCATTAGCACTAAAGAAGTTTCACGCTGTTTCTTATTATGTGCTTTTTCGGCGTCTTCCAAAGCGCGAAAAAGCGGATCAGAAGCACAGGCACTGAGTAAACATGCAAACACCACATAACTGATGACTCGTTTCAACATAGGCCTGCTCATGTAACTGTAATTTTATCCTATCATTCACTGCACTTGATGATAATGCTTTCCCCACCACCCTCATATAAATTCCTTGTGCTATCGATGATTTCCATATTTTTTTTACAATCTTCAGGGATGTTCGCATGTAAGCGAATCAGTTTTTTTAGCCGTTCTAAACTTGGGTGCCTAATACCCGTTTCAGTAAAATCGACAGCGGAAAACATATAATACCGCCCTTTACCATAGTCACTATTCAATGTAATCAACCATTTTTTGAACGGGTGGCTACTGTTTAATTCAGAAAAACCATTTTCGATGCTTGTACAACTGAGTAACATTAGAGTTAATCCCCATCCCCAGTTCCTATTCATAATCATTCCTTTTGGGAGAATTGATCTAATCATAACTAGGGGCGAGTTACTTAATAGTGTAACGAGTCCCTACTGGATAGAAA
>NZ_JAUOEQ010000064.1:0-4694 GCF_031931965.1 Shewanella sp. SP2S2-6
TTTTCATTGGTTTCTGTTGTCGCTGCTGTTTATTTTCTTTTCGCAATGGCTAAAGCTGTAAAATCCCAAAGCAATCCTGGCATCCATCAGCGTATTTCATATGGCTTTCAGCTAATTTGGCTAAGTGCTTTTTCACTAGTATTGGCGTAATTGTAAACTAACAAGCAAATTAATCAGGACAAATAACTGTTGGTTTTTGCTCCTGCGTCGCTTATTTTAACCAACTGATATTTGCCCATTATTTGGGCGCTATGTTCTTTGGTGTGTTTGAAGGCTTCCCTACTTATAAATGAATGAGGTTATTTTTGAAAATTATTAAAAAAGACTTTGTGAATGAAGATACAGAGTCATATTGCGCAAAGGGGCATAAGCTTTCGTCCGGTACAGCTTATTATATGGAGTCCGAGGACGGTACAATTTACTTTGGTGGTAAACAATGCGCAGAGACACATGGAAATAATGATCTAAAGGATGTGCCAGATCTTACTAAGTCCCTAGTTTCTCTTGGTACAGGCATGCAAACTAGTGGTGGCAGCGGTAGTGGCGTAAGTGAGGAAAAAAAGAAGTCATTGGCAATATCGTACCTGCTTTTACGAGAAGAGCTTCTAAATGAGTTCAAACTCAATAACAAGTCTCTCTCGTATAAAAGTTTAAATGAATACTATAATTATTATATCGAGCACAACGATTTAAATGAAAAGCAAGTTGACCATATATTAAATTTAGAAAAATATGCATCTGAAAAGATAGATATTAAGCTCTCTATTCGAAATTTATCTACTTGCCACGCTTATAAATTTATTTTGGATAGAACTGAAGCCCATCTTAGTAAAAGTGAAAAAGAAGATGGCATTAAATTCGTTCAGTCACTAAGAAAGTACCTATTAAGTCACTGTACTCTTCAGCCTAAGCAAGTTGTTGGTCTTGGCAATTGGGTTCAGTATTTGCCTAAAGACTTAAGAGATGCAAAACTTAAGAAGTTTGATTAACAGCACATAATCGGGTAACCGGAGGTATTTAGCCTCCAGCCCCCACACCACCCTGCATGCGGCTCCGCACAGGGCGGTTCATTTAGAACGCCTAACTCACTTTCTGGTTAGGATAATGAACTGCAATCCATCCATCTCTCAGTGAACATAAACCTGCTTTCTTGAGATACTCATTACTCAGCGCTTGCTGTATCCCTGGTGTTTTCGAGCTTCGCCACGGCCCTTTGCTTGTAATTCCACAAGCAACGGCCGCTTGGATCCTGACGCCACGTTTGAGTAAGTTTTGTACCTTAGTCCGTGGCTTTCGCCATTGACGCCAGTAGCACATACGTACTCGACGACGGATCCAGTGGTCTAAATCGACACACTCTTGGTAAGCGTTGGCTATGCCAAAGTAGTTGATCCAGCCTTGCATGTATTGCCGCACTTTAAACAATTGATAGCTCATGCTCACGCCCCAATTGCGGTTTGCCAGTCGCCTTATCTTTTGTTTAAAGATGTGCAGTGTTTTGACATGCCACTGGATCTTTCCGCGGTTAAAGGTAAACCCTAGGAACTTGCTTTGGCCTACCTTAACCACTTGGCTTTTCTGTTCGTTAACAACCAGTTTTAGCTTAGTGGCAAGATAGCGAGTAATACTCTTGAGGACACGTTCGCCCGCTCGTTGAGACTTGACCAAGATGATAAAGTCATCCGCGTAGCGGGCGAAGTGATGCCCTCTGCTTTCCAGCTCTTTATCCAGACTATCCAGCATGATGTTTGATAGTAATGGTGAGAGTGGGCCGCCCTGAGGTACGCCTTCGAAGCTTGCTATCATCACGCCAGCACGCAGGTATTTACCAATAAGCGCCAGCAGACGCTTATCCTGTACCTTGATCCTTAACTGAGTCATTAAGAGATCATGATTTAGTCGATCAAATAACTTGGACAGATCAACATCGACGGCAAATTTGCGTTTATGTTTGATGATATCCCTGACTTGCAAGACCGCTTGTTTGGCATTCCTATTCGGTCTAAAGCCGAAGCTATTAACCGAGAAGGGCAAACAACGGCGTGAGAATTTGAGCAATTGATTGCTGTATCACACGATCAATGACGTTAGGGATACCCAGTTTGCGTTTACCGCCATCGGGTTTGTCGATCTCTACGCGTCTGAATGCTGAGGGTTGATATTCACCTAACTCAAGTTGAGATTTACGCTGTTGCCAACCGCCTTGCTGCACCCAAAGCGGGAAGGCTTCGATGGTCATGCCATCGATACCAGCCGCGCCATTATTGGCTTTAACCTGTCGCCAAGCTCGGTGTAGATTCTCAGGCTGAAGCAGTTGTTGGAATAAATCGCTGTTGAAGGCTGGTTGCATATCAATACGCTGCTGATAGTAATCGTCTGGCGACGTAGTGGGTATCAACAAGTTTGACAAGACTCCTCCTTCTTCTAAATGTTCAGGCCTTCACCATGTACCCACAACGCTAACGCGGGGTATGCTATCCCATCCATTACGATGGGCGTTGGGCTACTATGCCGTCTGCTGACTTCTGCTTAGTCACATGCCGAGTTGCCCCGTCATGCGCTATCGGTTTTCATCTGTTTCGCTCTTTTCAGTCGATGACACTGAAAAGCCAAGGCACTTATAAACCAGAGCCTGACTGGTTAATGACCGATCGCGTGTTAAACAGATCTCCCCAGATAAGAACATGAACTTTCTTTGCACTGCTGCATCATTTACGGTGGCCATTAGATCACGTGGTTTCGTCGTCTTGTCCCCTTACTTCGTGGGGGAGGCCCTGCCAACTCACCTCTAGCCTACGCCTCATATGATGTTCTTGTTCATCAGCTCGCAAATTTGCTAGCGGCTTCCTTCAAACCAATCCTCGCGGATAAGCCCTTGCCATTCGCTAGTAGTTAACGTTTAATAACAGCATGTTATTGAACGGTGACCTTCCTACAAAGGACTTTCACCTCATTAGTTCATGCCCATGCTGGGCGTACACAAGGCGTAGCAACATGCCGCTGCGCGGCTGGACAGTTTGTAAGTCGCGCTTATGTGGTTTTGCTGCGCAAAAGTATTCCACAACGCACAGCTTACAAACTGCCGTTGTGCTTAACGTTAGTTTTTAGGTTAACCAAATGATACTTAGTGCAATTAACATTGCTAACCGAATAGTGGCTTTAGCGATCATTATTTTCCTTTTCGCTGGAGGTTATTTATCTATTTTTTCAGATGTCAGAGTTACCGTTGATAACTCATCAGGTACATGGATCTTCAGTTTGTATGTGTTTTTATTAGTGTTCGGGTTGTTTTCATTTGGTTGTATGTATTTTTTGAACAAAAGTCATTTTTCTGAAGTTCGAAGAAACTGGAAAGGCATATATTTGGTAGTTCTGCCGGTCGTATTTGCTGGCTGGTTAGCGACAGCTATATTCGGCGGCCTGCCGAAATTTTTGCATCCTTTTTATGCAAGTGACGGCACCACAGAGCTAACTGTCGTAGAAATGGAAAGTGTAATATTTAAAGGCCGATGTGCTCCGAGAGTTGTTGTAAAAGAAGTCACTTTTTTTATCAAACAACATATTTGTTTATCAGAGTCTGTTTACGGCAATCTTGAGTTAGGTTCGAAAATACGAGTTTTTGGGCAAATATCACCTTTTGGAATAGAGGTCGCGGCAATTGAAAACTAACAAGCGCCTCAAACATCGCGGTCTGCGGCCGCTGGAATCGCAACAAGTTGCTCGCTGTTAGGCGTGCGTTATGAGTTTTTGGTTAGGAGTTAACCCATGAATGATGAACAACTTTCAAGAACTCTTCAATCGGTTGGTCAGGCTTGTTTCGTGAGATTTTTTGGTGAGTTTTCGTCGAACACATTATCGCGCGAGGATATAGTCGAAAAGCTACGAGCAGAGACAGATTATACTGAGGGCTCTTGTATCTCTCGTACTGGCCACGCTCGAAGTATTATAAATGCAGGTCGTGCGGAAGCCGCCCTGAACATTATCATTTCGTCTGATTCACCTCGTGTTTCTGAGAAAACTCGCAAGGATGCACTGCAATGGATTCAAAAAATAATCTCATAACAAGACGCATCACTCGCAGCCTGCGGCGGCTGGGATGCCAACCGCTGCGCGGTCGTCACCCGAGTGCTTTGCGTTAGGAGTCTTGAGTAACATGGAAATTGAAGGAAGAAAATATACCCTTGTTGTTACAAGCGCTAACGACTTCGATACACTTAGCTTGGAATGCACACTCGATAACGAATTAATAATCGAAGCAGAGCTAGTCAGTTATAAGGAAAATCAGGCAAAAATCCACTTCCATAAAAGTGGGCTTTCGCTAAAGGTGGTTGAGGCGTTCATCAATGAGGTCAATAAAGAGCTAATTCATGGCGGACAGAAAAACTCCTAACAAATAAGGATAGGCCGCGCGTAGCCGCGACCTTATCCCAAGTGTTGAACAAGCCCGATGCTGGTTGTTGACACTTTATTATGCAAATAGCGGATTGAGAATTTGTACTGGCGAAGGTCTTATTTTGAAAGAAACTTTTTGCAGACATGACCCGCCCTTAGCGAACGAGCTAATATTTTTATCACTTGTTCATCAAGCTGTTATCGAGTCCTCATTCTGTTTGGTTAACCCGTTATCCTTATACTTCTCGCCTTAAGCGGTGATATTAGCGCCTGTCGGTCGATGACGCATATGAACATCCATA
>NZ_JAUOEQ010000065.1:0-3903 GCF_031931965.1 Shewanella sp. SP2S2-6
CGCTGCTGTCGGACAAATTTTCCGCTGCGCTCCAAATTTGCCGCAGAGCGCGGCGTTCAAGCGATTTATGCCCTGCAAACAGCGCAGCGCATAAATACTAAGACGTTAGTTTTAGAATCACAATAAGGATGTTATATATGAAAAAAATTATCTGTTTTTCTCTTGTTGCACTGGCGTTTAATTCATACGCAGATGTTGAAGATTGTAGCTCGAAAAACAAGAGTAAATATGAGGTAGAAAGCTGTTTAGTTAACTTGGTTGAAGAACGAAAAAGTGAATTAAAAGTGGTATTGGCACAAGTTAATGCGGTTGTTGTGGGACAGGAAGAATATAAGATTGCTCCTGACTTAACGAAAGACCTTCAGAAAAACTTACAAGATTTTGAAAATTATAAAAATTCTTTTTGTAATTTATACTTAGGAGCAACTGGCGCAAGTATGGGAACTGGAAGTTATTCAGCCTCTTTAGAGTGCGAAGCAAAAGTTTTGAAGCAACGTATTCAGCTGCTTCGTAGCATTGCAAACTAAAACTAACAAGCGCAGTAAAGGCGACCGCACAAGACGCGGCGCTTTCTGCGGGCGTTGAACTAAGCCGCTGCGCGGAGCCCAAAGCGAACCACTGTTCCACACTTACTCCTAGGGATAATCCCTCACCTAGGAGGTCTACCATGTCATCACTTCTGCAACAATTCCATGATGAGATCAGTTTACGTGGTTACTCGGCCCGTACACGCAGTACTTATCTGCGTGCCATCACCCAACTGCAGCACTATGCAAACCAACCGCTCGATAGCATTACGGATGAGCAGCTTACGGCTTATTTCCGTTACTTAAATCTTGAGCGACATCATTCCAGAGCCACCTTAAAGCTACAGCTTAATGGCATTCATTTTCTCTATGAACATGTCCTAAAACGTGACTTTACGGTTCAGTTGAGTTTACCTAAACGTCCACACAAGCTGCCGCAATTGCTGAGTTGCCAAGATATCTCGGCACTGCTGTATCACTGTCAAAACCTGAAACAACGCGCTATGTTGGCGCTGTGTTATGGTTGTGGTTTGCGTGTCAGTGAGTTAACCCATATTAAGGTTGCTGATATCGATGGGCAGCGGCAGTTGCTCAAAGTGTGTCAAGGGAAAGGGGCCTACGACCGATTGGTGATTATTTCACCGACCTTGCTCACCCTGTTGCGTCAGTATTGGCGAGCGTATCATCCCGTCGAATGGTTGTTTGCCTCGACCTATCATGATGTGGTTTATCCGCTGCATGAGTCGACCTTTCGTAAAGCGTTAGCGAAGGCGGCCCGCTTAGCGGGTATCACTAAGCCATGCAGTCCACACAGCCTAAGGCATGCTTATGCGACCCATCAATTACAAGCGGGTATGCCACTTCATCAATTACAGGCTCAACTTGGTCATCACAGTATTAAATCCACCGAGCGCTACTTGCATTGGTCGCCGGAATTGGGTCATCAAGGCTGTGACTTGCTAGCAAGTCTTGGGGGGATGCCATGGCAACCTCCTACCATGTAAGCGATATCCTTCATCAGCACTTAGCCCACTATCAACAGCAGCATAAACTGACCGAACAACAAGCCTTAGTCTGCCAGCATATTCAACAGTGTCGCACGCAAGCCTTGGGCATACAGCAATGGCGTTGTGATACTTGTCACTATGAGCAGCAGCTGTTTTGCTCCTGTGGTGACCGGCATTGCCCTCGCTGTCAGGGAAGGCAGACGCAAGCGTGGATTGCTACGCAGCAGGCGCAAGTCTTGCCTTGCCGCTATTTCCACTTGGTCTTTACCTTACCCCACGAGTTGAACATCTTGGCGCACTACGCTGCCAAGTCGTTA
Organism: Shewanella sp. SP2S2-6; assembly: GCF_031931965.1. Classification (NCBI taxonomy): domain Bacteria; kingdom Pseudomonadati; phylum Pseudomonadota; class Gammaproteobacteria; order Alteromonadales; family Shewanellaceae; genus Shewanella; species Shewanella sp. SP2S2-6. The sequence goes on from NZ_JAUOEQ010000065.1 coordinate 1,852, forward strand.
TACAGCGCCCTGTTTGAGTCTGTGTGGCAGACGCTTGCGCAGTTTGGCATGAAACGGAAACACCTTCAGGGTCAATTGGGTTGCACTATGGTATTGCATACGTGGGGGCAAACCTTGAGTCAGCATATTCACTTGCATTGCTTAATCCCGGGTGGGGTGCTGACGTCAGCGGGAGATTGGCATAGCGTGAAAACGGATTATCTGTTTCCGGTTAGAGCCTTGTCCACCGTATATCGGGCCAAGTTATTACGGGCGCTGCGACAACATGAGCTGGCTATCCCTGCGGCTGAAACCTTAATGGCAAAGCCGTGGTGTGTTTACAGCAAAGCGTGTCTGAGCCGCGCCGAAACCGTGGTGGAATATCTCGGGCGTTATACCCGTAAAGGCATGCTGCATGAATCAAGAATTGCCGACGTGACCGCAGAGCATGTCAGTTTTCACTACAAGGATTATCGTGATGGTCAGCAGCATAAGCAAATGCGGCTAAGTTGTGATGAGTTTATCCGCCGTTACTTATTGCATGTGTTGCCCAAAGGGCTGATGCGAGTGAGACATTTTGGTTTTCTCGCCAATGCTTGCCGCCGCAAAAAGCTCGCGCTCATCCAGCGGCAATTACGTAAGCCGCAGGTGGTATTGGCGAGTCCTTTGGTTAAGAAGGACTGTTTGTGGTCATGTCCGCAATGCCAGTTAGGTCATTTGCAGTTTATTGGGCTGATAAGACTGCAGAAATTAGTGATGATTAACAACCAAAGTCAGCCAGTACGTCTGTCAGGATAACCACTCCCTCAAGACGTAGCGTAACCGACAGCGAAAGCAGCCTGCCTTATGGGATTAAGCCGATGAGGGGATGTGGTGTGAGAGTGAGCCTGAGTCTGGGCTGGAATGCAGTGGACCACGCGCCTTAGTCAGTCAAAAGTGAGCTTGAAAGAATGAGAAAGCTAAAACGATATCAAGTGATTACCCATCAAACTGTATAAAAAACCGCTACCGCAAAAAAGCAAATTCCTATAGCATCATTCATACCCATTTACACGGATGTGGCAGCGGCCAAGTCCAACAAGCGATTTATGCCCTGCAAACAGCGCAGCGCATAAATACTAAGACGTTAAATGCCTCGGGGAAGTATGAAGCACGAACTATGGATGGATGAAGAAGGTTTAGGAACCTTTTGCCTTACAGGAGAGCGAGGTAATGATGCTAGAGCACTACTCGAACCCGGCTCAAAACTTGTTTGGAGCTGTGAAGCTCATTCTCATTTCGACGCAATGACAAAGTATTATCAGTATATGGACTGGGGTATTTATACCACTGACTATCCAGAGCAAGACAAGAAAACATACAAAGAAATGGGATGGGAGTAATGGCATTTAACAAGCGCAGTCACAATCGGCCACTGCGTGGCCTGGACCTCAACCGCTGCGCGGGTTTCGGCCTGTGCTGCGAGCGTTAGCCTTTAAAATATTGTTAAGGAGTGTCAATAATGGCAGAGATTGAAATTAAATTAGAGCGAGCTAATGTTGAAGAGCTCTTTTCACGTTATAAAGACATAATCGGTAAAGATTTTCCTGGTTATCGAAACCATGTATATCGCACTATAACTTACGCTATGCATTTTCTAGGTAATGACCCCAAATTGGAACGTTTAGTGGAAACCATTTTTGTTTATCATGATATAGGACTATGGACAGATCATGAATTGGCATATTTAGAGCCATCGGAAACCGTTGCGTTAGAAGATAATCAAAAGTATGAGTGGGGGTTAGACCCTGAGGTTCTTCGAGGTGGTATTCATTGGCACCATAAAATTTTTTCTTATAAAGGGCAACATCAAAATATTATCGAAGCCTGCCGTAAGGCTGACTGGATTGATGCATCGAAGGGACTTATTCGCAAAGGCCTTAATAAATCGGCTATAAAAGAAGTCGAATTAGCATTTCCAAATTTAGGTTTTCATGACACATTGCTACGTCTTGCAAAAGATTATGGTGGTTCCACATTGATCGGCGGTATAAAAGTTACCCGTGGCATCGTAAAATGGTAGTAAAATTAAAG
>NZ_JAUOEQ010000066.1:0-3827 GCF_031931965.1 Shewanella sp. SP2S2-6
TGATTTTTCGCCTAAATGCCCACTCCACGGTGACTATTTCATCAATACGTGTCCTCCGCGTTAGCTGCAATCCTTGCTTTTAGCAGTTACAATGTGCTTTTGTCGTCATTGATCAAACACATGTCTCTATCTCATAGCCTTAAATCGTTTAATTCCTTTGGTTTGGCCCAGTCTTGCGCCGCTCTTGTCGAGGCGCACTCAAAAGAAGCTGTTCGAGCAATGTGTTTGCCACTATGGCAACAGCAATTGCCTATGTTGGTGCTTGGTGGCGGTAGCAATCTGGTCTTCACAGAGGACTTTAACGGCACAATTGTCAGGATTTTATCGAAGGGGATAAAAGTCTCTGAAGACGCAGAAGCTTTTTATCTCGAGGTTGAGGCGGGTGAGAATTGGCATGAGTTAATTCGGTTTACGCTCGAGCGTGGCATGTTTGGGCTGGAAAATATGGCGTTAATTCCTGGAACGGTTGGCGCAGCACCTATCCAGAATATTGGCGCTTATGGTGTTGAACTCTGTGATGTGTGTGATTGGGTTGAGTATCTTGATTTACCCTCAGGTGAGTTTGTGCGTATAAGTACAGCTGAGTGTCAATTTGCTTACCGTGAGTCTATTTTCAAAGACAAATTACGCAATCTTGCCGTAGTCACTGCTGTCGGACTGCGCTTAGCTAAACGTTGGCAACCGCGTTTGGCTTATGGTCCATTGCAATCGTTTGATCCTGCAACCGTCACTGCGCGTGAGATCTTTGATCGCGTATGCCAAGTGCGCAGTGAAAAGCTCCCTGATCCAGCAGTGCTCGGCAATGCAGGCAGTTTCTTTAAAAATCCTATTGTTAGCGCGGCCTGTTATCTAGATTTAGCACAGCGTTTTCCGACGATAGTGGGTTACGCGCAAGCGGATGCGACGGTGAAATTGGCGGCAGGTTGGTTGATTGAACAAGCGGGACTGAAAGGTTTTGTGCTTGGTAATGCGGCTGTGCATGACAAACAAGCTTTGGTATTAGTGAATCGAGGCGGGGCAACGGGGCGCGATATTTGTCGCTTAGCGCTGCATGTTATTGCGCAAGTACAGGATAAATTTGGTGTTGTGCTAGAAGCGGAACCTAGAATCATGGGCGCTAACGGTGAAGGAGATTTGTATGTCTGATAATTGGGGAAGAAAGCGCCAGATATTAGCGTTATTGTCTAGCGGTCAATTTGTTTCAGGCGAGCAGTTAGCCACTGAACTTGGGATTTCGCGCGCCGCTGTAAATAAGCACATTGATGCGTTAGAAACCTATGGCGTAGCAATTTATAGCGTTAAAGGTCGCGGCTATAAGTTAGCCAATCCCATCTCTTTGATTGATGCTTCACGTTTAGTGCAGTCAATTGATAACCGTTGTTTTTATTTTGATGAGATCGCAAGCACCAACGGCTTTATGCTGAGCCATACCACTGAGCTAAAGAATGGCGATGTGTGCGTGGCAGAGTATCAATCTGCAGGTCGCGGTCGCCGAGGTCGCACTTGGGTGTCGCCCTATGGGCATCACTTATATTTCTCGCTGTTTTGGACATTTCCGCAGGGAATGGCACAGGCTATGGGATTAAGTTTAGTAGTGGCCTGTACATTGGTTGAAGTGCTTAAATCGTTTGGGGTAGAGAATATCGGGGTTAAGTGGCCGAATGACATCTATTTGGATAACAAGAAGCTTGCCGGGATCTTGATTGAAATGTCGGGACAGGCGGATAGTCAGTGTCAGCTGATCATTGGTGTTGGCGTTAATATGGCGATGTCAGAGGAGCAAGGGAAAGGTATAGATCAGCCTTGGAGTGACCTGTCAGATTTGGTCGATATGCCTGATAAGACAGCGCTTGTTATCGAATTACAGAAGCAGCTCAAGCGTGATATCCAGCTATTTGAGCGTGAAGGATTAGCTGCATTCAAAGCTCGTTGGCAAGCGGCAGACTTATTTTATGGCCGTGAAATACGTTTGCTTATGGGTGAAAAATCGGTCGAAGGGATTTGCCGCGGTGTTGATGAGCAAGGTGCAGTATTGCTCGAAACCGCCGATGGTGTGCAAGCATTTATCGGCGGTGAAATTAGCTTAAGGGCACGCTAAGCACCCAAGAGACTATTTTACAGAAGACTATTTGCGCATCAGTACGTGGGACATCAAATGATCCTGACCTTTTTGTAGGATCAAATGGGCCCTTTCACGGGTCGGTTGAATATTCAATTGCAGGTTGGGACCGTTAGTCGTGTCCCAAATATTGGCAGCAATGGTATTAGCTTCATCGTCGGTTAGCGTCGAATAGTGATGGAAATAGGATTTTTTGTCACTGAAGGCACCAGAGCGGAATTGCAAGAAGCGCTCTTTGTACCATTGTTTGAGTAACGACTCTTGTGCATCGACATAAATAGAAAAGTCGACAAAATCGGAGACAAAAGGACGACGGGTATCGACGGGGGAGTCTAGCCCAGTCTGCAGTACATTCAAGCCTTCCAAAATTAAGATGTCTGGCTGAGAAACGGTTTGGTGTTGATTCTTCACACGGTCATAGGTGACATGTGAATAGATGGGGGCTTTCACATGTGGCTGACCGGATTTCACGGCGGAGATAAACTCAACCAGCATTTTCATATCGTAGCTTTCCGGAAATCCCTTACGCTGTAAGAGTCCTTTACGCTTCAAGTCTGCCAGTGGATACAAAAAGCCATCCGTGGTCACCAGATCGACCTTAGGATGCTCAGGCCAGTGCTGTAGTAAGGCTTGCAATATGCGCGCTGTGGTACTTTTGCCGACGGCGACACTGCCAGCAATACTAATGATGTAAGGGCTTTTTGATGGCTTTTGGCCAAGAAACTCATCAACGACTAATCCACGTTGTTGCTTAGCTTTGACTATTAGATTGAGCAGCCGACTAAGGGGAAGATAAATATCTGTGACTTCCGATAAGGATATCTTCTCATTAATGCCTCTAAGATTTTCCAAGTCTTGCTCGCTCAGCGTCAGCGGCACTGAATCTCGTAACTCAGACCATTGCAGGCGCTCAAAGGCGAGATAGAGTGCTTTTTGAATTGAATTTTTAGAAGTCATTGGCTTTCCTCAGCTTAGGAAAGGCACAGTACACTATGGAATTATTCGGAACAATACTAAATGGGTGGTTGTAGCCGTGTTTCCGTGACCGTTTGATGTATTCGCTGTTTAATTGGTCGGCAAAGTTGGATAACGTGTAAAAAAACACCGTTCGAGCGCTTTTTTTACGTAAATAGGTGTTTTTTACTTGCACTTGGGAGCGCATTTACCTAATATCCCGTTCCGAAATGATAATGCCGGCATAGCTCAGTTGGTAGAGCAACTGACTTGTAATCAGTAGGTCCCGAGTTCGACTCTTGGTGCCGGCACCATTTTCTGTGGAGGGGTTCCCGAGTGGCCAAAGGGATCAGACTGTAAATCTGACGGCTCAGCCTTCGAAGGTTCGAATCCTTCTCCCTCCACCACTTTTTCTAGGTAGTTAGGTAGCCTTAGTTAGGTTGCGCGGACATCGTATAATGGTATTACTCCAGCCTTCCAAGCTGATAACGCGGGTTCGATTCCCGCTGTCCGCTCCAAATTAGTTGCTGATATGGCTCAGTTGGTAGAGCACACCCTTGGTAAGGGTGAGGTCGGCAGTTCGAATCTGCCTATCAGCACCAGCCTCTCTAAATTTAGCTCCTACGCCTAAACATAATCGGTTCGATGTCATTTTAATGCATCGGATTTTTTCTATATGTTAGTTTTCATCACCAAGATTCTTGGACTGAGGCATTACCATGGCTAAAGCTAAATTTGAACGTATTAAGCCCCA
>NZ_JAUOEQ010000067.1:0-3556 GCF_031931965.1 Shewanella sp. SP2S2-6
CTGAACCATTACACAAAATTAAGTTATGGATTGGATATGCTGATGAACACAAACTGAACTCAAATGATGGTATTGCGTTACATGAACGAATTATCAGCTTAGTTCCTGATGGTATGGCTGAATACCAGAAAAATAAAGACGAATTAACAAAAACCGTTGGGTATGGAGCTAATGGCTTTATTTTTCAATTCGAAGCTTCTACGGAACAAGTGGCTCAACACTTCTTTGAAGCTGCTGTTGGATTGTCCTCACAAGTTGAGATTAAGAATACTATCCTGAAAGATAACCGCTTTGACTTACCAAACGGTGCAATAGTTGAAAAGAAATCAGATGTAGCCAAAATTCAAGTGTTTCCTAATATCATTGACGAATGCCAATTGCGCTTCAAAACACGTGAATACTCTCCTGCACTTATCTTTGATGGTCAATTTGTAAAGATGCCACAATTAACTACTAGTAAAAATTCGCTTTACTTCAGAACAGAGCTTTTTTCCATAGAGTTAGTTAATGTATCTGAAAACCAGTTTGACAGTCTGTTGCATTTCACAACAGAAAAAAAAGTGCCACTAGATGAAGCATTACGATTTTTTACTCTTTTCTCTCAAGAAAACAAAGATAAGACACTCTTTCTTGATACTGTACTCAAGAAAGAGAAAAGAATAATAAGCGCTCAAGCTACTCTGAATCACCCATTTGAAGACACATTATGCGTCGTCGAATCCATTAAAGTTCTTAAAAATAGCTTTGAAATTGACGGAAACTCACTTACTACGTTAGATGAACTTTATGATAGTCGGCATGCGTTGAATGGCCTAGCGGCTATCATCCAAAACAAAGTTGAAACTATTCGCTTTAAAGCACGAAAAGAGCCATACAGCGATGAGTATATAACTGAACAAGAAGCTGTGGCTCCTTACACAATGACTGTCCAAGTTGGTGATGCTCATGTCGGTGTTGTAGCCCTTTTTCATGGGAAGAGAGTTACTGACTATGACTACCAAGTCTATAAAGTAGAAATAGTGGAACCTCTCACACTATATGGAGAGGCTCCAACATTGGATCTGCTTGATAAAATTCAAGATTCAGCATTACAACAACGAAGTTAATCAATTTGTTAGGGCTGTGGGTTTTAGACTCCCCTGCCTTTGAACCCCACATGTCATATTCGATTTGCCGAATGATGATCTCATGTTCGTTAACTGGTACGTTGTTTGGCACCAATAGCCTCTTAAGTTCATCAATATTATATTGATTTAGCATTACTCTTCCCTATATGTCCTGAGTACATCGTTAGGTGTTCTCTTATTCTTTTGACACTTTATTGGCATGAGAAAAAGTAAGTCAAGTGCAGCTTTGATGAAGAGGAAAATCTACCCATCGTAACTAAGTTTGGGGCATAAACGTGCCAGAACTGATCGGCCTGACACGAGTTGGGACAATTCCGAGTTAAACCATTAGCTCAAATTAGTAAGTTTCAAATTAAAATTTCTATGGGTAACGCCGAGCTAAGCGGTGCTTGAGCGATTTGTTAAGCATTTAGCTCAGAAATTATGCCTTTAAATAGTTTTGAGGCTTTTGATTTATGAGTAGAAATTTCTTCATTAAATAGTTTCAATGGATTTCCTTCGTCATAACAAAACTCTTCATCTAATAGATAGCCAAAAAGAACCTCAGGAATATTTAAGTCCTCACCTAATGAGGCACGAGATACCCATTCAATAAATTCCATAACGGCTTTTTCAGAGACCCAATTCAAACTTTCTAGCCTAACTGCAAACCGCTCAGAAAAACTTAATTCTCTTGATGCGGGAAATTCATAAGACGGCAACTTTGAGCAATAACCTGGCCCTTTCAATGAAAGCTCAATGAGCGAATCTTCGGGATCGCTTTTGCCTTTCAGGATTTCAGCGTCAGCCCAAGCTATTACCTCTGACTCAGAGAAATAAGCTTCTTTCCACAACGCCATGACAATTGATATTTTATTCATATTATTGCTTAACGCCCAAATTTAGCGCGGAAAGCCGCGTAGCGGGTTGACGTCGCAGTCAGCGCTTTTTGTTGGCGATAATATTTGTTTGTTAGGAGACATTACCAGAATGCCTCTACTTGCTTAACCAAAAGTGGCGCGGGAATGTCGATACCAGTTAGTTTTTTGCCACTGAGATTGACACCTACGACCTTCGTTTCAGGTGGAAGGATTGGCAAAAAGTGCTCCTTGAATTGCGCCCAAACCACACTTCTCGGTTCAACCTTACCAAGCAATTCTGGATTGAGTTTCTTCAGGCGCTCTATTCGAGTTTTAGAAGACCAGACAGGGAAAGAGACCTTTTTATCCTTCAAATCGAATTCCAGCAGTATTTCACCAGGCAGAACTCCGAACCAGACAACTTTCGTTTCAGCAACTTCCTCATAAAACTTATTAGCTTGTGGTACTCCGGATGACACTCTTTGTCTCCTAACGCCCGCATTTGCGGCAAATTGGAGCGCAGCGGAAATTTGTCCGAAACATGCGCTTGTGTACGCCCAGCATGGGCATGAACTAATGAGGTGAAAGTCCTCTGTAGGAAGGTCACCGTTCAATAACATGCTGTTATTAAACGTTAACTACTAGCGAATGGCAAGGGCTTATCCGCGAGGATTGGTCTGAAGGAAGCCGCTAGCAAATTTGCGAGCTGATGAACAAGAACATCATATGAGGCGTAGGCTAGAGGTGAGTTGGCACAAGACGACGAAACCACGTGATCTAATGGCCACCGTAAATGAGGCAGCAGTGCAAAGAAAGTTCATGTTCTTATCTGGGGAGATCTGCTTAACACGCGATCGGTCAATAACCAGTAAGGCTCTGGTCTATTAAGTGCCTTGGCTTTTCAATCTCATCGACTGAAAAGAGCGAACCAGATGAAAACCGATAGCGCATGACGGGGTAACTCGGTATGTGATTAAGCAGAAGTCAGCAGACGGCATAGTAGCCCAACGCCCATCGTAATGGTTGGGATATGGTGAAGGCCTGAACATTTAGAAGAAGGAGGAGTCTTGTCAAACTTGTCGATACCCACTACGTCGCCAGACGATTACTATCGGCAGCGTATTGATATGCAACCGGCCTTCAACAGCGATTTATTCCAACAACTACTCGAACCTGAAAATCTACACCGAGCTTGGCGTCAAGTTAAAGCCAATAAAGGCGCGGCTGGCATCGATGGCATGACTATCGAAGCCTTCCCGCTTTGGATGCAACAAGGCGGTTGGCAACGGTGTAAATCTCTACTGGAACGAGGTGAATATAACCCTTCAGCAGTCAGACGCGTAGAGATCGACAAACCAGATGGCGGTAAACGCAAACTGGGTATCCCTAACGTCATTGATCGTGTGATACAGCAAGCTATTGCTCAAATTCTCACGCCGTTGTTTGACCCTTTCTTCTCGGCTAATAGCTTCGGCTTTAGACCGAATAGGAATGCCAAACAAGCGGTCTTGCAAGTCAGAGATATCATCAAACAGAAGCGCAAATTTGCCGTCGATGTTGATCTGTCCAAGTTCTTTGATCGAGTAAATC
>NZ_JAUOEQ010000068.1:0-2203 GCF_031931965.1 Shewanella sp. SP2S2-6
GCAGTTTTCCCCATGTTACCTGAGGTCAAACGTACCTTAGCCGTGCGCTATTGCCCTTGCTGCCATCAAGCTATGCATTTTATGGGCGTTCATATGCGTCATCGACCGACAGGCGCTAATATCACCGCTTAAGGCGAGAAGTATAAGGATAACGGGTTAACCAAACAGAATGAAGACTCGATAACAGCTTGATGAACAAGTGATAAAAATATTAGCTCGTTCGCTAAGGGCGGGTCATGTCTGCAAAAAAGTCTCTTTCAAAGTACGACCTTAGCACCCTCAAATTCTCAATCAGCTATTTGCATAATAAAGTGTCAACAACCAGCATCGGGCTTGTTCAACACTTGGGATAAGGTCGCGGCTACGCGCGGCCTATCCTTATTTGTTAGAACCTGATTTCTCAGAAATTGCCATTTTCCCACCCTTGAACTGGATGTTTGTGCCAGACACACCTTTAAGAACCATTTCATATGGATGATCCACTTTCTTTTCCCTTTCAGAATGGTTTGTCATAATAATTCGAATGAATTCGATATCGTGTTCTGAAAGTGATCCAGCCTTATTATTATGCTCAATGTATTCCATCGCAGAATTTTGTTTCTTTAAATCCTCCTTGATCGCCAGCAAAACAGATGTTCTCGCGTTTGATGCTCGAAAAATATAGATAATAAAGCCTGCAAGACTTATATAAAGTCCTGATAGTGATATTGCACCGTATTGAGATATCTCTGAACCTTTTAATAGATACAAAGCAATTAATGCGAAATTAACAATTACGAAGAGGTTTATCATTACACTCTTTAGCAAACCAGCGCTTCTTCTCTCTTGCTCTACAGTATGATGAAGCTCTTTTTCAACATTTTCACGCTGTTGAAAAAGATGATTTTCCCGCTTAGATGCTGCTAAATCTTTATCTGTTTTTGATGATAAAAACTGGTCAATTCTTTTATTAACACGCTCTTCAAGCTCTTCAAATATGTGCCCCTCTAAAACCCTTGTATCTTTGAGCTTTTCTAATGTCATCTTTTCTAGATTCTCCACTAGGTATGATGACATCTCTTGATCTATGAGTTTTGATGCATTTTTAAGGAGATCCCCTGACAATTCTTTTCTTAGTCGCACAATCTCTTTTTCTAAAATTCTTAGTCTATCTCTATCCTCTATATCTCTACCTGATTCTTCAGAATAAAATAATTTTCTTCTTTCGAAGATTCTTAATATTGGAGTTAAAACCATAACTGCGGCAACCCCAGTAAGAACACCAATAACTATTTCGAAGTTTCCATTCAGAAACACCTCAATAAAATCCTTCATTACTACTCCTTTAAGTTGGGGGGGAGGTTCTAACGCCCCATTAAGAGGCAAAAAACAGCTTGCTATAATGCCTGAGGAACGAAGGACAGCAAGCTGTTTTTTGTCCTTTTGAATGGCTTGTTGAACGAAGCCGCTTTGCGGCAGGAACAAGATAAAGCCATCCTTTTGCCCCTCATCCTAAATACTTGCTAGACGCGACCTGCTTCGGTCGCAAACCTAGGAGTATCATCATGGACATTCACGAACAACAACGCTTTGATTTACTTTATGAACAACATCTTACCAACTTAACCTTGCAAGGCAAGCGGCCTGCAACCATTGATGCCTATAGCCGAGCTATACGCCGTATTGCGGCATATTTTGACTGCTGCCCCGATACCCTGACCACCGATGATTTAAAGCGCTATTTTGCCGACTTAATTGCCTCACATTCATGGAGCACCGTCAAACTCGACCGTAACGGCTTGCAGTTTTTCTACTTTCACGTCCTCAATAAATCTTGGCAGTGGCTTAATATTGTTAAGCCTCCACAGGTGAAACACCTGCCCGATATCCTCACGCCCTGCGAGGTCGCGATAGTTATCAGCCTCACGCGCCAGCTGCGTTATCAGGTCTGTTTCTTAACCCTGTACAGCATGGGATTGCGCCTTGGTGAAGCGATTTCATTACAGGTCGGGGATATTGATGCAGGACTCATGCAGGTGCATATCCGTGATGCTAAAGGTGGCAAGGATAGACTGGTGCCTTTACCTCAACGCACCTTGTTAGCGTTAAGGTACTATTGGCGCACCCACCGTCATCCTCGTTTGTTGTTTCCAGGTAAAGATAATCAACCCGACTCACTCATGGACAGAGGTGGGCTCCAAAAAGCCATGAAGCAAGTCATTGC
>NZ_JAUOEQ010000069.1:0-1547 GCF_031931965.1 Shewanella sp. SP2S2-6
CCCTTACTTCGTGGGGGAGGCCCTGCCAACTCACCTCTAGCCTACGCCTCATATGATGTTCTTGTTCATCAGCTCGCAAATTTGCTAGCGGCTTCCTTCAGACCAATCCTCGCGGATAAGCCCTTGCCATTCGCTAGTAGTTAACGTTTAATAACAGCATGTTATTGAACGGTGATCTTCCTACAGAGGACTTTCACCTCATTAGTTCATGCCCATGCTGGGCGTACACAAGTGCCATCAATCGGACTTGGGTAAACTGTCACCGTTTTTGCAAAAAGACGCAAAAACGCTGCCACTTCACCCAAGCCGTTGTGGCAGGCGTTAGCATTCATCAGGAATCATCGTGGAAAAACTAATTGAATACATAGCAAAGGAATGGTCAGTAGTCTCTCAAGCTCCATTTGTATTTCTTATTCTTGCTGCAATTATGTTTGGCCTCGCCTATTTGGCCGCAAAGTGGAGATTTACAGCAGTCATAGATCAAATAAAAGCGTCAAACGAGGCTCTTAAAGATCGGTTGCATTTGAAGTCTGAACAGGCTGAATCATATAAAGATAGAGCTCTCAAATACGATGATAAGGTTCAGCAAGTAGTAGATTCCGATGCTGTAGCCTTAAAAGAAAGAACCTTGGAGGTTGTTAAAAATCTACGTGAATTTATTGAGAGGCACAGGCGCGAAGATGATCGTGTAAGTGCTTTAGAACGTTCCGCCATGCGCTCAGCGCAAACCGAAGAAGATCGAAATGCAGCGTGGGAAAGAAATACAAACGAAACTATGCGGCTATCAAATGAGCGAAATGCAGAATATGATCGCCGCTTTCGCGTAGACGCTCTAATGCTTAGAGATGAATTACGGTCGCGGATACCTAATTACGAACCATTGGAAAGACATCACGACATGATGTATGAGCACCCGACGAATTACTTCGGATTCAATGATGTCGCAAGTGACTTAGAGCGTATGGCAAAAATGCTAACAAGTGTGTCAAATTGACGCATTTACGCTGCGCTCCAATGCGCAATTTACACAAGCGTTAGGCATACAAAATGATCGATAACTGGGATAGCCTGCTAGAAGTTTTCGGAACGGACGATGGTTCACTGCCAGATATTGAACTAGACCATCTTTCAGCTGATGAAGTGATTCGTGGCTATGAGTTCATAAGGAATCATGCAGTTCGTATTTCTTCAAAGGAACCGAGTTATTGGTCCACGTCAAAAGATTGCGATGTTCCTTTTGGTTTTGAAGATAACCCAGCCATACAGGTTGTCTCTGGAGAAGCAGAATCTTTTCATTTATGTTTTGATGGGCTTAAAAGTCCAAGTGGTAAGCATATCCCTGAGTTGGGTTTGTTCGTTTTTACAGATTGCTTGTCCTTGGATTACCGCATGGGGCCGCACTGGAACAAAGAATCAGTGCAGGGGTTGTTTGAGCTTATTTCGTGTATGTCTAAAGACTACGATGATATGAAAATAACCCATGAAAATAATATAAATGACGATAATGGTAGTATTTTTAAAACACACTGGGCTGCGTATCAACATGC
>NZ_JAUOEQ010000070.1:0-1294 GCF_031931965.1 Shewanella sp. SP2S2-6
ACTAAGACGTTATGCATATTAAAGGAGTATTCATCATCTCATGGGAATTGAATTTATAAATGAAGTAGAAAAAGATTATTCTGAGTATTGTTTCCAAAAACTGAAAGCATTAGTCCCTTCGTATCAAAAAACAGAAGATGAAAAATGCATTTGGGATTACCATCGTTATAAATTTCGCAAAATTACAGATACTCCAAGACAAGTTTTCGTAGCTTCATCCTTGAATAGGCGAAGCAAATTCGAAAATGTAGTATCTCAAATACTTAATAAAATTGAAAAAGGCGAACCACTACTAGAATATCAAAGTAGATTGCTAAAAAATGCTGACTTTGACGATGGAATGCTAATGGATTGGGGGGTTCAGCATTTACATTTAGGTGATTCTATTGAAAGTGATGGCTTTGTAAAACGAACTAAAGAGCTGTTATTTATTAAGTTTACTCCCGATGCGGCATATCTTCTTGGAATATTTGAACATAATGACTGGTCAACATTAAAAGTATTAGAAATTATCCATGAAAATTGGCCTAAAGTTATCGAGCAGCACAAAGTAAGAAATATTGTAGATATTTCGCATTGTCCTGATGAAGAAACTATTAAAAAGTTCAGAGAAATAGGTTTAAATTACGCTGTAAAATTGAGTGATGGTACTGTTTATATGGGGCCTGGTGGTGGAATAACAGCTGCTGGTACTCCTGCGGAAGTTACTCACAACGTACTTCATCTTAGACGTACTTTTTTACACGCATATAATCATATAGTGGAAGAATTTGATGCTATATGTGAGCAGATAGGCATTGATTGCACGTTAGATAAAGTATCAATTGGCCTTAACTTATCTGATGGGAAGCTAGTTTATATTCTTAAAGAGTTAGATCAAGGAATTGTGCTAGCGTAAAATATGCATAACAAATAAGGATAGGCCGCGCGTAGCCGCGACCTTATCCCAAGTGTTGAACAAGCCCGATGTTGATTGTTGACACTTTATTATGCAAATAGCGGATTGAGAATTTGTACTGGCGAAGGTCTTATTTTGAAAGAGACTTTTATGCAGACATGACCCGCCCTTGGCGAACGAGCTAATATTTTTATCACTTGTTCATCAAGCTGTTATCGAGTCCTCATTCTGTTTGGTTAACCCGTTATCCTTATACTTCTCGCCTTAGGCGGTGATGTTAGCGCCTGTCGGTCGATGACGCATATGAACGCCCATAAAATGCATCGCTAGGTGGCAACAAGGGCAATAGCGCACGGCTAAGGCACGTTTGACCTCTGGTAATACGGGGAAAGTGGC
>NZ_JAUOEQ010000071.1:0-1120 GCF_031931965.1 Shewanella sp. SP2S2-6
CCGTACATGAAAACTAACCATTGATGAAAACGAGTAAGGCGGGACACGTGACATCCTGTTTGAATATGGGGGGACCATCCTCCAAGGCTAAATACTCCTGACTGACCGATAGTGAACCAGTACCGTGAGGGAAAGGCGAAAAGAACCCCTGTGAGGGGAGTGAAATAGAACCTGAAACCGTATACGTACAAGCAGTGGGAGCGGTTCTTGAGACCGTGACTGCGTACCTTTTGTATAATGGGTCAGCGACTTACATTTTGTAGCGAGGTTAAGCGAATAGCGGAGCCGTAGGGAAACCGAGTGTTAACTGCGCGTTTAGTTGCAAGGTGTAGACCCGAAACCCGGTGATCTAGCCATGGGCAGGTTGAAGGTTGAGTAACATCAACTGGAGGACCGAACCGACTAATGTTGAAAAATTAGCGGATGACTTGTGGCTGGGGGTGAAAGGCCAATCAAACCGGGAGATATCTGGTTCTCCTCGAAAGCTATTTAGGTAGCGCCTCGAGCGAATACCATTGGGGGTAGAGCACTGTTAAGGCTAGGGGGTCATCCCGACTTACCAACCCTTTGCAAACTCCGAATACCAATGAGTACTACTCGGGAGACAGACGGCGGGTGCTAACGTCCGTCGTCAAAAGGGAAACAACCCAGACCGTCAGCTAAGGTCCCAAAGTACTAGCTAAGTGGGAAACGATGTGGGAAGGCTTAGACAGCTAGGATGTTGGCTTAGAAGCAGCCATCATTTAAAGAAAGCGTAATAGCTCACTAGTCGAGTCGGCCTGCGCGGAAGATGTAACGGGGCTAAGCTAGTCACCGAAGCTACGGGTGCACAGTTTACTGTGCGCGGTAGAGGAGCGTTCTGTAAGCCGTTGAAGGTGAAGGGGTAACCCACGCTGGAGGTATCAGAAGTGCGAATGCTGACATGAGTAACGATAAAGGGGGTGAAAAACCCCCTCGCCGAAAGACCAAGGGTTCCTGTCCAACGTTAATCGGGGCAGGGTGAGTCGACCCCTAAGGTGAGGCCGAAAGGCGTAATCGATGGGAAACAGATTAATATTTCTGTACTTCCGCTAACTGCGATGGAGAGACGGAGAAGGCTAGGCTAGCGCGGCGTTGGTAG
>NZ_JAUOEQ010000073.1:0-955 GCF_031931965.1 Shewanella sp. SP2S2-6
TGCCGATGCGGCAAAGTCTCTTGGAGTTAGCACGAGCCTGCTTTACAACTGGAAGGAAAAACACCAAGCCCTGCAACAAGGTATCACCTTAGAAGAGTCTGAGCGTGATGAGCTAAAGCGATTACGTAGAGAAAACAAAGAATTACGCATGGAGAAAGAAATTCTAAAAAAGGCAAGCGCCTTCTTTGCGAGAGAAATGAAGTAAGATTTCGTTTCATCAAACAGCAATCTAACCTGTTTCCCATAGCACTGTTATGTCGAGTAATGAGTGTAAGTAAATCAGGCTATTACGATTGGCATAAACGCCCTGCAAACGTGATAAGCCTTGAGACACTGAAGCTTTATCGCCTTGTTCGACAGCTATTTAAGCAAAGTCGAGGCAGCTTAGGGAATCGTGAAATGGTGAAGAAATTGCGCAAGGAAGGCTACCAGGTTGGTCGCTATCTCGTTCGTAAAATTATGCACCGCCTTCGACTCAAAGCAACCCAACGACGCGCTTACAAGGTGACTACGCAGCGAAAACACTCAGATGCAGTGGCTGATAATCTGTTAAATATGAACTTTAATCCAGTATCTGCTAATCAGGTCTGGGCGGGTGACGTGACCTATTTAAAGACGGGTGAAGGCTGGATGTATTTGGCAGTGGTGATGGATTTATATTCACGCCGGATTGTGGGATGGCACATAGACAAACGCATGACCACGGATTTGATATCTAAGGCATTAATGAAAGCCTACAACTTGCGACAACCAGCGCGAGGGCTGGTATTCCACAGTGACCGAGGCTCGCAATATACCAGTAAGCAATTCGGTAGGCTGCTATTGAGCTATGGTATCCGAGCCAGCATGGGTGATGTGGGAGCGTGTTGGGATAATGCCGTTGTTGAGCGATTCTTTGGCAGCTTAAAACACGATTGGATTTTTAAAGTTAATCAACCAACAAGGGAGTTTATGA
>NZ_JAUOEQ010000074.1:0-937 GCF_031931965.1 Shewanella sp. SP2S2-6
GTAGATCAGTCTGACTGTCTCATCATCAATTCAAGTGTCTTAGCAACTTGCTGGTTGGTTAATTATTAACGTTTATTGAATCTATTCAGCACTATACTGGAAGTCGATATTCTTCGTCATGCGCCGCGATAACCCATGCCATTCTCGCGAGTTTATTGGCGACGGCTACACAGGCTCGGTTAAAACCTCGGCGTTCTGCTAACTGGATTGCCCAGCAACTAAATTTATCCTGTTTATGACAACTGTGTTGCAACACAGCTCTGGCGCCGTGGATGAACAGGGTACGTAAGTAAGCATTTCCCCGCTTGCTTATTCCAAGGAGGTTATCTTTACCTCCACTGCTGTGTTGCTTGGGAACCAAGCCACACCAAGCTGAAAAGTGTCTACCATTACTGAAATCTTTACCATCACCTGCGGCGGCATAAAAGGCGGTAGCGGTGACTGGACCAATACCTGGGATAGTTTCTAAACGCTGGCAAATCACATTGTTCTTAGTTTCAGTGAGCACTTGAACGTCACAACCCTTAAGCCGTTTTTCTATATCACTAAACTCTTCATATAACTGATAAAAAATGGCCCGACCTTTGGTAGTCAGCGCATTGGTTTCATCCGCTAAAATATCTGGGAACTGTACTTTAAAAGCCGATTTACTTTTGGTTATCACAATGCCGTATTCCGCTAACATCCCTCTGACTTGATTGATTAAGGCGGTTGATTGTTTAGTTAATCGTTCGCGCATGCGGTGGAGCAGTTGCACATCTTGCTGCTCAACGCTTTTGGGTTTTACAAACCGCATGTTGGGTCGCTGCGCAGCTTCAGCGATGGCTAGCGCATCGTTGTAGTCATTTTTATTACCTTGCCGAAAAGGCACCACAAATTGAGGTGCGATTAGCTTGACGTTATGGCCCAACAGCTCAAATTCTCTGGCCCAGTAATT
>NZ_JAUOEQ010000075.1:0-890 GCF_031931965.1 Shewanella sp. SP2S2-6
CACACGATCACCGTCATGCTGCAGGGCACGAACGACGTTCCTGTGCTGCAAGCACAGACGCAGGCCGTGACCGAAGACGGTACGCAGCTCAGCGGCCACATGGTCGCCACTGATGTGGACGCCGGCGACACACAAACCTTCTCTATCGCCCAACCAGTCGACGGCTTCACGCTCAACGCCGACGGCAGCTACAGCTTTGATCCGGGTCATGCCAGCTACCAACATCTGGCCGCTGGCCAGACGCAGGACGTGGTGATCCCCATCACTGTAACCGACAGCGCTGGCGCCACCAGCACGCAAAACCTCAGCATCACCGTCACCGGCGCCGCAGACGGCGCAGTGTTCGGCGGTGTGGATGTGGGAACGGTCACTGAGGATGCCGCCGTCACCAGCGGTCATCTGCAGGCTAGTGGCCAACTGACGATCACCGACTCCGATAACGGCGAAGCGCATTTCACCGTGCAGACGAATGTGGCCGGCAGCGCCGGCTACGGGCACTTCAGCATTGATGCAGCGGGCGCCTGGAGCTACACCGCCAACAACACCCAAGCGGCTATTCAGCAGCTCAAGGCCGGTGACAGCCTCACCGATACCTTGATCGTCACCAGCGCCGACGGCACGACCCACACGTTAACCGTCACCATCCAGGGCAACAACGATGCCCCGGTATTGACGGCACAAACTCAAGCCGTCAGCGAAGACGGCACCCAGTTGCAAGGCCACATGATGGCCACCGATGTGGATGCCGGCGACACGCAAGTTTTCAGCACAGCTCAGGCTGTCGATGGTTTCACGCTCAACGCCGACGGCAGCTACAGCTTTGATCCGGGTCATGCCAGCTACCAACATCTGGCCGCTGGCCAGACGCAGGACGTGGTGATCCCCATCAC
>NZ_JAUOEQ010000076.1:0-841 GCF_031931965.1 Shewanella sp. SP2S2-6
AAAGCGATTACGTAGAGAAAACAAAGGATTACGAATGGAGAAAGAAATTCTAAAAAAGGCCAGCGCCTTCTTTGCGAAAGAAATGAAGTAAAATTTCGTTTCATCAAACGGCAATCCAACCTGTTTCCTGTAGCACTGTTATGTCGAGTAATGAGTGTAAGTAAATCAGGTTATTACGATTGGCATAAGCGCCCTGCAAACGTGATAAGCCTTGAAACACTGAAGCTTTATCGCCTTGTTCGACAGCTATTTAAGCAAAGTCGAGGCAGCTTAGGGAATCGTGAAATGGTGAAAAAATTGCGCAAGGAAGGCTACCAGGTTGGTCGCTATCTCGTTCGTAAAATTATGCACCGCCTTCGACTCAAAGCAACCCAACGACGTGCTTACAAGGTGACTACGCAGCGGAAACACTCAGATGCAGTGGCAGATAACCTGTTAAACATGAACTTTAATCCAGTATCGGCTAATCAGGTCTGGGCGGGTGACGTGACCTATTTAAAGACGGGTGAAGGCTGGATGTATTTGGCAGTGGTGATGGATTTATATTCACGCCGGATTGTGGGATGGCACATAGATAAACGCATGACCACAGATTTGATATCTAAGGCATTAATAAAAGCCTACAACCTGCGACAACCAGCGCGAGGGCTGGTATTCCACAGTGACCGAGGCTCGCAATATACCAGTAAGCAATTCGGTAGGCTGCTATTGAGCTATGGTATCCGAGCCAGCATGGGTGATGTGGGGGCGTGTTGGGATAATGCCGTTGTTGAGCGATTCTTTGGCAGCTTAAAACACGATTGGATTTTTAAAGTTAATCAACCAACAAGGGAGTTTATGA
>NZ_JAUOEQ010000077.1:0-839 GCF_031931965.1 Shewanella sp. SP2S2-6
GTCGCATTGCGACCAGCTTGGTTTTACTTGTCTCACTTCTGACCAAAGAAGTGGACGCGCCTTAGACGTAAACTATTCAGCAAAGAATAATTTACTTTTGAATATTCAAGACACTTAATAAAGTGTTTGAGAACTCATGTTCAATGCTTTCGCATTAAACGTTTTGTAATTAATTACATGACAGACTCATGCAATTAAATACTATCAGCTTTCCAAATTGTTAAAGAGCGGGCTTAAAAAAGCCAAAGATAATTTTTAAGTTTATCTTTGGCATCTCTATCCATAGTGCATATACCTTATTACTTTTCAATAAAGTCAGAATAAGGTGTAAATGGTGGAGCTATGCGGGATCGAACCGCAGACCTCCTGCGTGCAAGGCAGGCGCTCTCCCAGCTGAGCTATAGCCCCATTTACATGCAGTGCGAGTAAGTAAGATGTTCCAAACCTCTAAAGGATTGGTTTGCCAAATCAAGTTATCCGCGGCAAATTAACGCGACGTTTAGTTCACTAAACGAGTGTTAATTTAACAAAGGAAAACGAAGATTTGGTGGGTCAGAGTGGACTTGAACCACCGACCTCACCCTTATCAGGGGTGCGCTCTAACCAGCTGAGCTACAGACCCATCTTATTGATAAATCTAAGTTCATCTAGAACCACCGACCTCACCCTACTCTTTATGAAGGGATTGGGGTGCTAACCATCTGAGCTACAGACCCATCTTTGATAAACCTATTTAACTAGGTCCATCTTTTACTCTTTCTTCTATCAAGCAAATCTGTGTGAACACTCAAAAGGTACAAGGATGTACCGAATGTCGAAAATGCAGGAGCATTTTTCGA
>NZ_JAUOEQ010000078.1:0-826 GCF_031931965.1 Shewanella sp. SP2S2-6
CATTCAAAAGGACAAAAAACAGCTTGCTGTCCTTCGTTCCTCAGGCATTATAGCAAGCTGTTTTTTGCCTCTTAATGGGGCGTTAGGCAACACAAGGATATTTTTATGAATGGAAAAAAAGTTTATTCACCAACTCAGGCTGCAGCTGGAGCTTTCCTCGGAGGCCCGATAGCTGCAGCGTATTTCATTAAGCAAAATTATGTAGCTTTGGAAAATAACGACTTAGTTAAGAAGACACTTATGCTGGGCTCCGTTATTGTTGCCTTGCTTGTTGTTACACTGCCTTTCCTGCCTGAAAATTTTCCAAATATGGCTATTCCCATCGCTACAATAATCTCAACCCGATTATTGGTCGAAAATTTTCAGTTTAAGAAAGAGGATATTTCAAACAATGAAAATTTGGATTTTCACTCTAACTGGCGTGTATTTTTTATTGGATTGATAAGCTTAGTAATTTTTATGGTAGTTGGAATCAGTTTTATTATGATTTTGGAAGTATTAGGTGTAACAAGTGTCGCCTAACAAATAAGGATAGGCCGCGCGTAGCCGCGACCTTATCCCAAGTGTTGAACAAGCCCGATGTTGATTGTTGACACTTTATTATGCAAATAGCTGATTGAGAATTTGAGGGTGCGAAGGTCTTATTTTGAAAGAAACTTTTTGCAGACATGACCCGCCCTTAGCGAACGAGCTAATATTTTTATCGCTTGTTCATCAAGCTGTTATCGAGTCCTCATTCTGAGTGGTTGACCCGTTATCCTTATACTTCTCGCCTTAAGCGGTGATATTAGCGCCTGTCGGTCGATGACGCATATGAACACCCATA
>NZ_JAUOEQ010000079.1:0-716 GCF_031931965.1 Shewanella sp. SP2S2-6
TTTAAGCAAAGTCGAGGCAGCTTAGGGAATCGTGAAATGGTGAAAAAATTGCGCAAGGAAGGCTACCAGGTTGGTCGCTATTTCGTTCGTAAAATTATGCACCGCCTTCGACTCAAAGCAGCCCAGCGACGTGCTTACAAGGTGACTACGCAGCGGAAACACTCAGATGCAGTGGCAGATAACCTGTTAAACATGAACTTTAATCCAGTATCGGCTAATCAGGTTTGGGCGAGTGACGTGACCTATTTAAAGACGGGTGAAGACTGGATGTACTTAGCTGTGGTGATGGATTTATATTCACGCCGGATTGTGGGATGGCACATAGACCAACGCATGACCACAGATTTGATATCCAAGGCATTAATAAAAACCTACAACCTGCGCCAACCAGCGCGAGGGCTGGTATTCCACAGTGACCGAGGCTCGCAATATACCAGTAAGCAATTCGGTAGGCTGCTATCGAGCTATGGTATCCGATCCAGCATGGATGATGTGGGGGCGTGTTGGGATAATGCCGTTGTTGAGCGATTCTTTGGCAGCTTAAAAAACGATTGGATTTTTAAAGTTAATCAACCAACAATGGAGTTTATGAAGCAAAATGTGAGTGCTTACATGAAATATTACAACTTGGAGCGGCTGCATTCTGCTAATGACAATCTGTCACCTGTAGAGTTTGAAAATTCTCAAGTAAAAGTGTCCAGTTTGGGTTGACCAGT
>NZ_JAUOEQ010000080.1:0-703 GCF_031931965.1 Shewanella sp. SP2S2-6
CTCACAGCTTGATGACTGCCAACATATCTTCACCATCTTCATCCAAACCCACTTCCTGAAAGCCAAAACGTGAATAAAAATCTTTGGCCACCGGGTTTTCAGGGTCATAGCAAATTTCTATTTCTTTTACTTTGTCACTGGATTTGATTTCATTGAGCGCCAAATTTAGTGCAACTCTGCCAATACCAGATTGTTGATAGCGTTGATCCACCATAAAGCGCCAGATAGAAACTTTTTCAGGCGTTTCAGATACCCACATGAAAAAACCGACAGGCTTATCGTTCTGATAGATAGCTCTGCAGGTATGCCCTTGGCAGTAATGTGATTCAACCAAAGACCACATATTGCTCGCAACATATTCCTGTTGCTCATTCGTGACATCTAAGTCACATACGTCTTCATAATTTGAACTTGTAATCTCTTCCAATGTGATACTCATGACTTTCCTTAGCTCTAACGCCCAAAGCAGCTGCGCGGTACGCGTCGGCAGGCTTTTCTTGTGTACGCCCAGCATGGGCATGAACTAATGAGGTGAAAGTCCTCTGTAGGAAGGTCACCGTTCAATAACATGCTGTTATTAAACGTTAACTACTAGCGAATGGCAAGGGCTTATCCGCGAGGATTGGTCTGAAGGAAGCCGCTAGCAAATTTGCGAGCTGATGAACAAGAACATCATATGAGGCGTAGGCTAGAGGTGAGTTGG
>NZ_JAUOEQ010000081.1:0-684 GCF_031931965.1 Shewanella sp. SP2S2-6
AATAAATTAAGACTCGCTAAACATGTCATGCCATTTGCGGAGCAAATCGCCCGCCACATTTGGCTCACTTATTATTGAGGCGTTAGGCTGAATAATCGGATATCCTCTTCATGCTCAAAGTAATTGCTCAAGACTTCATCAAGCCGGAACACATTGAGGACGTTATGCCTCTATATAGGGAGCTCGTGGAAAAAACCAAAAAAGAACCGCTGTGTGTGTCTTACGATCTTCACATCAACCAGAAAGACCCGGGGCACTTCGTGTTCATCGAGGAGTGGCCTGATCGTGCAGCTTTGGACGCGCACTGCAACACCGAGCATTTCAAAAGGCTGGTGCCGCTGATAGATCAGTATCAGAGGTCGCTTGGAACCTTTCTGCTTATGGATGCATTCCAGTGATTCAGCCTAATCGGGTAGCCGGAGGTATCTAGCCTCCAGCCCCCACACCACCCTGCATGCGGCTCCGCACAGGGCGGTTCATTTAGAACGCCTAACCTGTTTTCTGGTTCGGATAGTGAACCGCGATCCATCCATCTCTCAGTGAATACAATCCTGCTTTCTTAAGATACTCATTACTCAGCGCTTGCTGTATTCCTGGTGTTTTCGAGCTCCGCCATGGGCCTTTACTTGTGATCCCACAAGCAACGGCAGCTTGGATCCTGACGCCTCGTTTAAGTAAATTCTG
>NZ_JAUOEQ010000082.1:0-671 GCF_031931965.1 Shewanella sp. SP2S2-6
GAGTGATTTTTAGACAGCATGGCAAGACGTTATAATTTGCTTCGCCAAAAGTAACCATAACCTCAAGCCATGCCAAGACTTATGCTAACCGATGCACGCTGGGAAAAGCTATTTCATTTAATGAAAAGCACAGGCCGTGTTTATGACAAACCTGAACATAGACAAACATTCGAAGGTATTCTTTACCGCCTTAGAACAGGTATCCCTTGGCGAGATTTACCTAAAGAGTTCGGTCATTGGAGCACGGTCTTTAGACGGTTTCATTTATGGTCTAAGAAAGGCGTTCTAGCACATTTATTCAATGCCTTAGCCAATCTTGCAGATATAGAATGGGTCTTTATTGATGGCTCGATAGTGCGGGCTCACCAGCACAGTGCAGGTGCAGCGACGCTAAATAATGAGAGTATTGGTAAAAGTCGAGGCGGTAATTCAACCAAAATTCACTTAGCCGTCGACAGCGGAGGATTACCGATTTATTTCGAATTATCAGAAGGCCAAAAACACGATATTACACACGCCCCCAGCTTAATTGAGCACCTGAAGCAGGTTGATACCGTCATTGCAGATAAAGGTTATGACAGTGATGCTTTTCGTGAACTTATCGCAAATAAAGGCGGGAAATCTGTTATTCCGAGGCGCCGCTATAAGAATGCACCTCAAGAAAGAGTCGA
>NZ_JAUOEQ010000083.1:0-656 GCF_031931965.1 Shewanella sp. SP2S2-6
GCTAAGATTATCGAACTTGCTGAAGCTCTGGATTCTTACATTCCAGAACCACAACGTGACATCGACAAGCCGTTCCTACTGCCAATCGAAGACGTATTCTCAATCTCTGGCCGTGGTACAGTAGTAACTGGTCGTGTTGAGCGTGGTATTGTTAAAGTGGGTGACGAAGTTGAAATCGTTGGTGTTCGCACTACGACTAAAACAACGTGTACTGGCGTAGAAATGTTCCGTAAACTGCTTGACGAAGGTCGTGCAGGCGAGAACTGTGGTGTGTTATTACGTGGTACTAAGCGTGATGACGTAGAACGTGGTCAAGTATTGGCTAAACCAGGTTCAATCAACCCACACACCACTTTTGAATCAGAAGTTTATGTTCTGTCAAAAGAAGAAGGTGGACGTCACACTCCATTCTTCAAAGGCTACCGTCCACAGTTCTACTTCCGTACAACTGACGTAACCGGTACTATCGAACTGCCAGAAGGCGTAGAGATGGTAATGCCTGGCGACAACATCAAAATGGTAGTGACTCTGATTTGCCCAATCGCGATGGACGAAGGTTTACGCTTCGCAATCCGTGAAGGTGGTCGTACAGTTGGTGCTGGTGTAGTAGCTAAAATCATCGCTTAATCGCGACAGAGATTAGTTTGAAAAGGAAG
>NZ_JAUOEQ010000084.1:0-584 GCF_031931965.1 Shewanella sp. SP2S2-6
TATTGGTTCCTGTCGAATAGCTAACGAGTTGTTTGATATGAACAAAATCTAAATTTCTGCTGATACGCATACTATTAAAGTTAGCAGTGTCGACAAAAATTTGGGGCTATAGCTCAGCTGGGAGAGCGCTTGCATGGCATGCAAGAGGTCCACGGTTCGATCCCGTGTAGCTCCACCAATTTACTGTAGATATTAAGCAGGAACGTGAGTTCGAATTAATATGTTTGAGGTCACCTTCGTTCTTTAGAAGGGAATCCGTAGGACACCGTAGATATTAAACGGGAACAATAGGTTCAAATTAATATGTCCGGGGTCCCCTTCGTCTAGAGGCCAAGGACACCGCCCTTTCACGGCGGTAACAGGGGTTCGAATCCCCTAGGGGATACCAAATTTTGGTTCCTAGCAAATAACTAACGTGTTGTTTGGTAAGAACAAGCATTAACTTCCTAGCCTACTGAAGTGAATGTGTTACAAAGCTCGGTTACGAGTTAAATCATAAGTCCGGGTCCCCTTCGTCTAGAGGCCTAGGACACCGCCCTTTCACGGCGGTAACAGGGGTTCGAATCCCCTAGGGGATACCAAAT
>NZ_JAUOEQ010000085.1:0-560 GCF_031931965.1 Shewanella sp. SP2S2-6
TGCTCAAACGGACAAATTACAGTTGGTTGGCGCTTCGCGCATTATAACCAACAGTAATTTGCCCCTTAGCAAAGCGTTAGGCAATATAAGACTACCTATGGCAAAAATAGAATATACAGATATACAAGATCTTGATCAGGGTGAATTGCTTTCAATCTTAAATAAAGACAAGATCCGTGAGCATTTAGTAGCACACGGCCTGTTTAACGAACAATCATTGGCAGAATGGGTTGCAAGCAAGGTTAGCGTGGATTCAACTAATGGATGTAAAGTAAGAGGAATCCGTGTAAATGGGGCTGTTGCTGGTTGGTGTGGAATCCAGTTTGAAAATGAATCCTATGAGCTCGCAATAGTTTTGAATGAAACCTACTGGGGTGTTGGTATTGGCGTGTTCAAAGACATGATGGTGTGGGCTTCAGAGTTGGGTCACAGTCATGTGGTATTGCATTTGTTTAACACTCGCCCTGAATACAAGTTTCTGACAAAAATGGCATCGCGGGTATACGAAAGCGTAATGTTTGGTCAAAAATATACGAGCTATGAACTTAGGGTACCAAGTG
>NZ_JAUOEQ010000086.1:0-558 GCF_031931965.1 Shewanella sp. SP2S2-6
TGGTTGATATCATGGACAATGAATATGGAGCAGGCCTCAGAAAAAAGTACTTATCCGGTACCTCTGGCAAGCAAAAAGCAACGGACAAATAAACCTCGCTGCCGCATGTCGTGCTGCGGGTATGTCGAGGCAAGGTATTTATCAGGCAGTTGCTCGAATGGAAAGTCGTAGAGCTGAGCTATCGGTCATCAAAGACTGGGTCCAGTACTGGCGTAAATATATGCCAAAGTTAGGGGCCCGTAAGCTCTATACGTTGATAAAATCCAGGCTGGTTGAGCACGATATTAAACTCGGGCGAGATGGGTTCTTTACCTATTTGAGAAGTGAAGGTTTGCTGGTTAAACCGAAGAAAAGCTACACAAAA
The DNA here is from genome assembly GCF_031931965.1 of Shewanella sp. SP2S2-6. NCBI lineage: Bacteria > Pseudomonadati > Pseudomonadota > Gammaproteobacteria > Alteromonadales > Shewanellaceae > Shewanella > Shewanella sp. SP2S2-6. The sequence continues at coordinate 365 of NZ_JAUOEQ010000086.1, forward strand.
ACCACGTTCAGCAAACACTGGATGAAGAAGCATCCTAATTTGCTGAAAGAGGAAGGGCTACATGATGCAGGGCATGTACTGGTCAGCGATATCACCTATCTTGAGTCAGACCAAGGAGTGCACTACCTGTCACTGGTCACCGATGCCAGTTCTCGTAAGATAGTCGGTCATCACGTGAGTAAAGACATGAAAGC